>JBAQJG010000209.1:0-1856 GCA_049300145.1 Chthoniobacterales bacterium
GCTTGGTAGGGCTTCCGATCATCTCCCTTCGGTGAGGAATGGGCAACGCGGATTGCTTGCGGGGGGAGCGGCACCAGCTGTCCCATGGCGGCTCTCGCTCAAAACGGCCGGCGAGAAAGTCGACGAACGCGCGCACCTTGGCCGATAGATGGCGGTTGTGCGGATAGAGCGCGCGCAGCGCTAGCGGCGGCGCCGTGTAATCGTCCAGCACCGTCACCAGCCGCCCCGACTGCAGCGCATCGCCAACCAAATAGGTCGGCAGGCACACCAGGCCGTGTCCGGCGAGCGCGGCGACTTTGAGCACCGCTCCGCTGTTGGTGCGCAGGTTACCAATCGGCGAGATGTTCAGCGCGGTGCCGTCTGTCGACGTCAGACGCCACACGCGGTAGTAGGGTAATCCAGTCACAGCAACCGTGAGGCAATTGTGGGTTGTGAGATCGTCGGGTGTCCGTGGCGTGCCGTGCTTTTCGAAATAGCTCGGTGCGCCGCAGACGACCATGCGGCAGGGGGCGAGTTGGCGCGCGATAAGACTCGAGTCCGGAAGCTCTCCGACCCACACGGCGATATCGAAACCTTCGTCGATTAGGTCGGCGATGCGGATGCTCAGCATCAGTTCGACGGAGATTGCGGGAAAGCGTGCGGTGAAATCGGCAATCGCCGGCGCTAGCTGCACAATGCCGAACGTCGGCGCAGCATGACGCGCAACTCCCCGCGCGGGATCGCGTGCATGTCGCTTACGGCTTGCTCGGTTTCCTCGAGATCGGCCAGCAGCCTCGTGCAGCGCTCGTAATAGGCGCGGCCAGTCTCGGTGAGGCTGACCTTGCGCGTCGTGCGGTTCAGCAACCGCACCCCCAGCCTTTCCTCGAGTTCCTTCACATGCTGGCTGACCATGCTGGCAGAAATGCTGACTCGCGCGGCGGCGCCCGTGAAGCTGCCGCTCTCCACCACCTTGGCGAAGACCCGCATGTTGTCAAAGCGATCCATGGGGCTGAGTCCCCGATTATGAAACACTATCGCATAGTCAATTCTATTCTTCTTACATAGTCAAACGTCGGCGACGAGCTTATTCGATCCGGGCAAGCATATGGTCTGATCCAGGTGCCTCTGATCAACCCGGAGGAAAGCCAGAGGGAAGGCCATGTCAACCCCAGATTGCGCGTCTCTGAGCCGCAGCTGGGCGCGGCGGCGCAAGTCGCGCTTGCTGCGCCGATAAAAAAAGGGAGGACTGTATGGTTACGCGACCCGATTACTCGACGACGCGATTTGGTGGCTACTTCCATCGCGAGGCACCCGCCGAAGACGCGGAACTCACACATGTCGGCCGCGGCACCCCGGGTGGCGAGTACCTTCGCCGCTTTTGGCAGCCGATCTGCTTCTCCGACGAACTGCACGACCTTCCGCACCGCATCAAAATCCTCGGGGAAGAGTTGGTGGCATTCCGCAATCGGAGCGGCGCGGTGGGTCTACTGGAGTTGCATTGCGCGCACCGCGGCACCTCCCTGGAGTTCGGACAGATCGAGGCGCAAGGAATACGCTGCTGCTACCATGGCTGGCTCTTCGGCGTCGACGGCGCGATCCTGGAGACCCCAGGCGAGCCGGCGACGAGCACCTTGAAAAACCACCTCTGCCAAGGGGCCTATCCTACTCATGAGTATCAAGGCATCGTCTTTGCCTATCTCGGCCCGCCCGACCGGCAACCACCCTTTCCCGTCTACGACTCGTTCATCCGGCCTGGTTATCGCGTCATTCCGGGCAGAAAATACTTCTTTCCATGCAACTGGCTACAGCAGATGGAAAACGCAGTTGACCCGGCCCACGTAGCGTTTCTCCATACGATTGGAACCGTTCACTTTACC
>JBAQJG010000210.1:0-1743 GCA_049300145.1 Chthoniobacterales bacterium
CATCGGAGCGGAGGCGGCTCGTCATTTGGCGCAGTTCGATCGGGAAGGTCGGTATCGCCCGCTCAAAGGCGCACCGACACTACCCGCCGGCTGGGAGCTTCGGCTCGATTCAATCGATGCGCTAAGACTGGCCATCGACTCTTTTTATCCCGGAGCGCTCGCCAGCTGGGTTGCGTGGCAGGAAAACCGGATCGAGCCAGTTGATTTGCGCAGTACGTTAAATCGGCAAACCGGCATGTACCGCGTAACTAGGAAATTGACTAGTTCCGAAGCCAATGAACTGGCCGGACGATTCTGTCGGTCCGATCACGCTTGCTTGCGAACGATTTTGTGGACGGTCGAGGGAAAACGTCCGAACAAAGAGCTGCCAGAAACAAAGTTTGCGGTCGCATACGATCAACTGGGGCAAGACCGTCCGGCCGTCCCGTTTCTGTGTGTCGAAGCTTGTAATCTTTTTGTTGCGGAAGCGCGAAGGACCGTCAAACAGAGCTCGTCATGACCGTCTATCGCTGCCGGAATTTGGTGACAATGGACTCCGGCGACTTTGTAGACGGCGCGTTTGCAGTCGAAGGTAATCGGTTTGGCGCTGTGGGAAAAGCCGCCGATATACTACCTCAGCATCACGGAGAGGTGATCGACCTGGGGGAAGTGATCGTATTGCCGGGGCTAATCAATGCTCACTGTCACCTCGAATATTCTCTCTTGCGGGGGACTATCCTGCCCTCCCGCAGTTTTCCGCAATGGATTGAACGCATTAACGCCCTCAAGCGGTCGCTCACCGACGACGACTATCTCAGCGGTATTCAATTGGGGCTCCAGGAGTTGCGCCGCTGCGGCGTTACGACCGTTCTCAATATAGTGTCGGCGCCACAAGTGATGCCTCTGCTGCCTCCGCCGGCCATTCGTTCGTGGTTCTATCTCGAATTGATCGATGTTCGGCCCCGACCGTGGCTAGACGACCACGCATTTGGATCCTGGTTATTTTTTGAACCCTCAAAATCCTGGCTTGGTGGGTTCGGGCTAAGTCCACACGCCCCGTATACGGCCTCGGCGGATCTGTATCGCCTCAGCAACGAATATGCGCAGAGCGTCCAAATACCTTTGACTACTCATGTCTCCGAGTCGTGGCCGGAATATCAAATGTTTGCCTTGGGGCGTGGAGAGCTTTTCGACTTCCTGCAAAAGATGGGACGAAGAATGGATGACTGCGGAGCAACGTCTCCTCTGCGATATTTACTCTCATCCAACCTGGTCGATGACCGCTGCATCATCGCCCACGCGAACGAGCTGGACGAAGCCGACTTCACATTGTTGGCCCAGCCAGAGTGGCGAAACCTCTCCATTGTGCATTGCCCCAAGAGTCACCGGTTTCTTCATCACAATCGTTTCGCGATGGAGAAACTCTGCAATATCGGATTAAATATATGCATCGGTACCGATAGCCTCGCGAGCAATGATTCCCTTAATCTCTTCTCCGAGATGCGCACTGCACAGCGGAACTATCCTTCTCTCAGCTCATCGGAACTTCTGAAAATGGTAACCTTAAATCCTGCCCAAGCATTGCAGCAAGATAAGAGCCTTGGAAGAATTGCTCCCGGTTTTCTTGCCGATGCCATCGCGATTCCGTATTCTGGCGGCGCTGAAAAGGTCCACGACGCTATCGTGGACAACCGAAGCTCGATTGAATGGATGATTGTCGACGGAAAATTGGCCAAATAGCTGCCTTGCTGCTCGCTTGTGCAG
>JBAQJG010000211.1:0-12258 GCA_049300145.1 Chthoniobacterales bacterium
CGCCTGCACCGCGATTGAATAGACATCATTGTTCGCGTTCGGGTTGAACGAATCAGCCACGCCGGTGGTGGCATCGAGCCGGGCGATGAAGTTGCGCGTCTGTCCGCCGATGCTCGTGAAAAACCCGCCCGCTAAAATCTTGCCGTCCGCCTGCACCGCGATTGAATAGACATAACCGTTCGCGTTCGGGTTGAACGAATCAGCCACGCCGGTCGTGGCATCGAGCCGGGCGATGCGGTTGCGCGTCTGTCCGCCGATGCTGCTGAAAAAGCCGCCCGATAAAATCTTGCCGTCCGCCTGCACCGCGATTGAATAGACGTAATTGTCCGCGTTCGGGTTGAAGGCGGTGTCGAGCGTGCCGTCCGGGTTCAGCCGGGCAATGTGGTTGCGCGCCACGCCCAAAACGGTGGTGAAGGTGCCGCCGATGAGAATCTTGCCGTCCGGTTGGACGACGACGACGCGAACCACGCCGTTGGCGTTCAAATCGAAACCGTCGAGTGCGGATTGCCCATGCACCGCCGCCGCGCCGCCCGCCAGCGCCAAGCCGACGAGAGCCATCAAACTGAGTCGAGCGGACGAATGTAATTTGTTTTTTACCAAGGTTTTTATTTCTGGGTTTTCCTTTGGGCTTTACCCACGAGGGTGTTTAGAGTTGCAAGGATCTGTTGCCTCACGCAATACTGGAAAAGTAACGCGATTGTTACTTTTACGGACCGTCGAAGCGCGTGAGCAACGGCTCACTTCGGCTGACGGCTCGGCACGGTAACGCTCAATGATCTGCCGCTGATGGGTGAAGTGCGGCCGCTTTTCTCAGTGACCGGCCGGCATTCGTGCGCTCGTTGACGTCGACCACACCGCTTTACGGGACCGCTGTGAATGCCCCTGGGCAACCGTAGTTTCAGATGCGCTTCGAGGGGTATGTAGGGGCGGCTCTCCGAGGCGTCCGACTTATTTTCTGCGAGTTCAACGGACACCTCGGAGGTGCGTTCCCTCACTCTCATTGAAAAGCGCGCCACGAACCCTAAGTTGAACTCGCATGAAGCCTTTTGAAGTGGCCGGCTTGCCGCCGGACGAGCTGAACAGCTTTTTGTCCGGCACGCATTCCGATCCGTTCCGGATTTTGGGGCCGCACCGAATGGGAGATGATCTGGCGATTCGCGTCTTTCGCCCGGACGCGCAGAAGGTCGACATCTTGGTAGATCGACAATCGACAATCGCAGCCGAGAAAATTCATCGCGACGGTTTTTTTCAGGCGTCTGTGCCGGGCGCTGCGCGCGATCTCGATTATCATCTTCGGCTAACAAGTTGGGATGGATCGGAATGGGTAGCGCGTGACCCATATCGTTACGGACCGATCATGGGCGAAGTCGATCTGCATCTCTTCGCCGAAGGGCAGCATTGGCAGATTTACGAAAAGTTTGGCGCGCATCTGCGCACGCTCGGCGGCGATGCCGGCGTTTATTTCGCGGTGTGGGCGCCGAATGCGCAGCGCGTCAGCGTGGTCGGCGATTTCAACGGCTGGGATGGCCGCGTTAATCCGATGCGCAAACTGCTCGGCAGCGGAACGTGGGAATTATTTTTGCCGGGCGTGCGCGAAGGCGCGCATTATAAATTCGAAATCCGCACGCAATCCGGCGCCCTTTTGCTCAAGAGCGATCCGTTCGCGTTTTTCAACCAGCACGGTACATCGACAAGTTCTCTCATTTATAATCTTGAACGCTACAAGTGGAGCGACCAGGCGTGGATGGAAGCGCGGCGAGCAAAGGACTGGCCGAAAAGCGCGATCAGCATTTACGAAGTTCATCTCGGCTCATGGCGGCGCCGCGCCGAAGAAGGAAATCGTTCCTTAAGTTATCTCGAATTCACCGAGACGCTGCTGCCTTACGTAGTCGAAATGGGTTACACGCATCTTGAGCTCATGCCGATTGCCGAGCATCCGTTTGAAGGCTCGTGGGGGTACCAGGTGACGAATTATTATGCACCGACAAGCCGCTTTGGGACGCCTGATGAATTACGCCATTTTATCGACAAGTGCCATCAGGCCGGCATCGGCGTAATCATGGATTGGGTGCCGGCGCATTTTCCGAAAGATGCGCATGCGTTGGCCGAGTTCGATGGCACCGATCTCTACGAACACATGGACCCGCGGCAGGGAGAACATCAGGATTGGGGCACGCTCATCTTCAATTACGGGCGCAACGAAGTGCGTAATTTCCTGATCGGCAACGCGCTCTTCTGGCTCGACAAATATCACATCGACGGCCTGCGGGTGGATGCTGTGGCTTCCATGCTTTATCTGGATTATTCGCGCAAACCGGGCCAGTGGATTCCAAACGTTTACGGCGGCCGGGAAAATCTCGATGCGATCTATTTTTTGAAACGCTTCAACGAAGTTTGTTACGAGCGTTTCCCCGGCATCATGACGATCGCCGAGGAATCAACCGCGTGGCCGGGCGTTTCGCGGCCCACTTATCTGGGCGGCCTCGGATTCGGTTTCAAATGGAACATGGGTTGGATGCACGACTTCCTCCAATACATGAGTCTCGATCCGATTTACCGCCGCTTTCACCACGGCAACATCACCTTCTCGCTGATTTACGCGTTTCAGGAAAATTTCATTTTGGTGCTTAGCCACGATGAAGTCGTGCATGGGAAGCGCTCACTTTTGTCGAAGATGCCGGGCGACGAATGGCAAAGGTTTGCCAATCTCAGAATGTTTCTGGCGTGGATGTATGGACATCCCGGGAAAAAACTACTCTTCATGGGCGGCGAATTCGGTCAGTGGCACGAATGGAACCACGATCAAAGTCTGGATTGGTATTTAACGCAGCTGCCCCGGCACGATGGTTTGCGACGTCTGGTTCAACATCTCAATTACACTTACAAGAGCGAACCGGCGTTGTGGGACCAGGATGACAGGTATGAGGGATTCGAATGGATCGATTTTCACGACGCGGAGAATAGCGTTGTTTCGTTTTTGCGCCGATCGCGCCAGGGGGAAATCGTTGTTTTTGCCGTGGCCGCAACGCCTGTCGTTCGGCATGATTATCGGTTGGGCGTACCGCACCCTGGTTTTTACCGCGAGATCATTAATACCGATGCGGAAACCTACGGAGGCAGCAACGTCGGGAATTACGGAGGCATCCAGAGTGAGAATACTCCCTGGATGGCGCGCGAACATTCCATTCTCATTCATTTACCACCGCTGGCCACGGTTGGGTTTAAACTCGAACGCTGAATAGGTCGCACGGGTGTCACGCCCGTGGTACGCCGGGTCTCGCGGAGCAGGTTTACATTGCGTGAAACGAGGGGGCTCAAAGCGCGCTCATGACGCGCGACCTGCCTACACATTTATTTGTGCTTGACCGGCTCATTCAACTCCGCAATTCTGGCCATGTAATACCAAATCCTACATCAACCATCAATAAATAATGACCATGAAAAAGAAAACTACCGCCGCTTTCACCTTGATCGAATTGCTCGTCGTAATCGCAATTATTGCAGTTTTGGCAAGCATCGCGCTCCCCGTGTTTAGTTCCGTCCAAACCAAGGGCGCGCAGACGAAAGCCTTGTCGAACGGAAAGCAGATCGCCTTAGCGCTGAGACTCTACGCCGCCGATAACAACGGCACCTACCCGAGCTATCTAGTTGACGGCGATGGGACACCCACTACGAACCCTCCGACCGCCGTCTCCTCTTCCAATGACGCTTTTTGCCAGCTTTTCCCCAACTACATTAAATCCGAAGCGATTTTTTGGCTGTCGAAGTCTAAATGGTGCAGCACAGGTTCCCCTGACGAGGCGCAGGATTCAACTCTTACCGTACCATCCGGTGAAACTCTTAAGAGTGGCGAGAATGAATGGGCCTATGTGCTCGGTCTAAACGAGACCTCGAACCCTGCCGTGCCATTGCTCGCCAACGGTTTCATAACGGGCGGCGAAACAAGTCACAGATACTCCAAGGATCAGACCGTACAAGGCGGTGTCTGGAAAGGCGTGAACGCAATCGTGATTCGGGCGGACAGTAGTGGCACGGTTGAAAAAGTGAATGCTGACCTCACGATTCACGGACCTAATGGGAGCAGTGGCGGAGCACCAGGCGACATTTTTACCACAGCCAATTCCTCCAATGGCTGGCTTGGGACAGCGAACACAGTCGTCAACCCGAAGTAGCTGTGCTAATCGGCAAGCATTGGAAATCGTCGACCTAAATTCGCCGTCGCTGAGGTGCGGGCGGATTTTCCTTGCGCCGCTAGGACGCGGAGCCAATTTGTCGGGTCGACGGAGTCTCGTTCTACCGCGAGATCCGCCGATCCTGCGTGTAGGCTGCCAGCACTTCCGATTCTATGTCGCCGTCCGTGACGCGGGTGTGCAATCGAATTCCGCGTTTCACACGAACGATTGAACGCACGATCTTTCCATTCTTATCCATGGTAATGCTGTAGCCGCGGCGCAATGTCGCCTCGGGGCCGAGCACGCGAAGAATTCCTTCCATTCGACCGAAACGTTGCTTGGCGTCTGCCAAAAAACGTGGCGGTAATGTGGCGAAGCGCCGTTGAAGGTCGGTGAAGTGATTGCGTCTCATGACCAGTTCGCGCGCGGGGCTGCGCGCTTGCAATGCGCTCGCGATGTGCACGAGTCCGCGGTGGTAATTGTCGATCTTGTGCGCAACATGGCGATGTAACGATTCGCGCGCGAGATCGAGTTCCTGCTGCGCGTCGCGCATTCGCTTGAGCAACTCGCGCGCGAGTGTACGCTCGGATAAGAAGCGGAGTCGCGTTTGTTGATGCGCCAGAAAATTGCGCAGACATTGGTGAAGAGATCCGGCGAGCTCATCGACTCGTCGCCGAAGATCGGTAATGTCCGGCACGACCAATTCGGCCGCCGCACTCGGCGTTGGTGCGCGCAGGTCAGCCACGAAATCGCAAATCGTAAAATCAATTTCATGGCCGATCGCCGAGACGATCGGCACGCCAACATCGACAATCGTTCGCGCGACAATCTCTTCGTTGAAGGCCCACAAGTCTTCAATGCTGCCGCCACCGCGGGCGACCACAATTAGATCGAGAGGCAACCAATTTTCGTTCGGTGTGGCGAGCTCGCGAATTGCGAAGGCAATTTCCTCGGCTGCGCCTGTTCCCTGAACACGCACTGGATTGATCAGGATTTGCAACCAGGGCGCCCGCCGTCGCAAAACATTCAGCAGGTCGCGAATCGCGGCGCCGCTTGCCGAAGTAACGATTCCAATTCGGCGCGGAAATTTTGGCAACACGCGCTTTCTTGCCGGATCAAAAAGTCCTTCGGCTTCGAGTTTTCGTTTGAGTGCTTCGAACTTCGCTTGCAGCAAACCGAGCCCGCGCGGTTGCAAAATCTGTACGCTTAATTGGTACTGACCACGCGCTTCGAAAACGGAAACGTTGCCGTAAAGCTGCACTTGCGCTCCATCGACAAGTGGCTGCCGCAACGGCGCCATCGTGTTGCGAAAGATCACGCACGCGATTTGCGCGCGCGCATCCCTGAGTGTGAAATATTGATGCCCGCTCGGATGCAGTTTGTAATTGGAGATTTCGCCCTGCACCCAGACGGCGCCGAATTTAGTTTCGAGCGTGCTGCGGATTGCGCGTGTGACCTCCGCGACCGTGAGAACTTTCGATGTTTGGAAGAAGCCGGCGGTTAGTTGCATAGAGAGCAACGTGAATCGTTAAAACGTTACATCGTTACATCGGATCACGAGTCTCGATTCTCAATTCACGGATCACGATTCGCGAGTCATAATAGGTCAGCCTGCGCGCCGGATGGCGGTTTGAGCCCGAGCTTGCGATATGCGTTCGGCGTCGCGACGCGACCTTGCGCCGTGCGTTTGATGTAACCTTCCATGATCAAATATGGCTCGTTCACTTCTTCAAGCGTGCCGGCTTCTTCTCCGACCGCAACGGCGAGCGAATTCAAACCGACCGGACCGCCGTTGAATTTGTGGATAAGCGTTTCGATGATCCGCTTGTCCCATTGATCGAAGCCATCACGATCGATTTCGAGCATGGTGAGCGCGCGGTCGGCCAGTTCGGCGGTGATTTTTCCTTCAGCTTTTACTTGCACATAGTCGCGCACCCAGCGCAGAAGATTGTTTGCGGTGCGTGGCGTGCCGCGTGTGCGGGTGGCGATCTCAGCCGCGCCCGTCGGCTCAATTTCGACACCGAGCAATCTGGCGCTGCGCATAATGATCTTTTGCATATCCTCGGCGTTGTAATAGTCGAGTCGCGCGCTCATGCCGAAGCGCGAGCGCAACGGGGCGCTCACCATGCCGGCGCGAGTCGTCGCGCCGATGAGGGTAAACTTCGGCAGATTTAATCGAAGACTGCGCGCCTGCGGCCCCTGATCGATGATGATGTCGAGCCGGTAATCCTCCATCGCCGGATAAAGGTATTCTTCGATCGTCGGTTGGAGACGATGAATCTCGTCGATGAAAAGGACATCGCCCTTTTCAAGGCTCGTGAGCAGCCCGGCGAGCTCGCCCGCCTTTTCAATCACTGGTCCGCTGGTGTTCTTAATATTCACGCCCATCGCGTTAGCGATGATGTAGGCGAGCGTGGTTTTGCCGAGGCCGGATGGTCCGCTTAACAAAATGTGCTCGAGCACGTCGCCGCGTTTCTTTGCTGCTGCCACCATCAATTCGAGCCGCTCGCACACTTTCACCTGTCCGGTGAACTCACTAAAGACCGGCGGCCGGAGCGAAATTTCGAACGCGGGATCGGGTTCCGGCGGTTTCATTAACTGATTGTGCGTTGTCATATCATCGGAAGCAATCTCGTGCACAGCGCGAATTGCGAATGCTTGGGTAGCGCGCGCGTCTCGCACCCGCGGGAGTTTCGGCGTCGCGCCGAAACAACCTTTCCTATAAACACAGACCGGGGACGAGGTGACGCATTCGCACAAGTTCGCAACCGCGAGGACGCGTTTGCCAGCACGCGAGACGCATGCGCTACCCAGAAGGCGTGCGATTGCACGCGTCGTCATTCCAGATTTTTCGTGAGAACGAGCTCGGGTCCGCGCGGTTTCAAGATGTAGTCGACCCGATCAAAAGCATTTTTCATCAGATGCAAACCGAGCCCTCCTGGTTCGATCATATCATGGGAACGGCCTCGCATCTCGTGCGTCGGCACTTGCTCACCATAATCGCGCAAACGCATGCGAACACATTTGCGCAAGCCTTCGATCGACAAGGCAATGAGTTGGTCGTCGCGCAATTGATAAGCATGGCGAATGATGTTGGTGCAGGCTTCATCGACCCCGAGCACCATCAGCATCCGCTCTTTTTCGGAGAACGGATAAGCGTCGAGAAAGGTTCTTACGAAACTGCGCATCAAGGCGAGATTAGCGGTGTGGCTGCTGAACTCGATCTTCTTTTTTTTCATCGCGCTCTTGGAGAACTGAACAGACGTTGGCGTCCAATCAAGTCTGGAACAACAAACTCTTGCCAGATCGACATCGTCCCGCGCGGGTGAATCGCGCAGTCCTTGGCCGCTAATGGACGGACTGGTCCCGGAGCGAGCTCGATGTTAAAAATTAGGCGGCGAAGCCGCATACTAATTAGCATCGTCCCCGAAAGCGTTCGGGGCCGATCCACCTGCTCACGCCTTGATTTCGCAAAACCTGATGGACAGTCGGCGAAAGCGGTTGTTCAGTTTTGCGCATGTGGAAGACACTGGCGGCGCTGCTATTTCTCGTTGCGCCAACGCTTGCGCGCGAAGAGGAGCAAGCCACCGCGTATGATGCCCTGCGCGTGGTGGGCGCGCAATTGAGCCGCGAGCTCGTGAACCACATTATTTCCGTGACCGGGGTGGATGGCAATCCCCAACCAGGGACTTGGAAGATTCTTCTCAATGATCCGCAGGCCCGGGGTGGTGTACGCGAAGTCGAAGTGAGGCACGGACGGATTGATTCAGAACGAACGCCGGTCCGCTCCATTGCCGGTTCGAGTGAAGGCGCCACGATCAACACCGCGCGCTTGAATCTCGATTCGAGCGGCGCCTACGCGGTAGCCAGTCATACCGCGGAAAGATCGAACACGCATTTCGCCACCGTCAGTTACACATTGCGCACCGATGAGCGCGGTGATCCGGTTTGGATCGTCACGCTGCAAAATAAGTCCTCGCGACCAGTCGCCACGATTTACATCGGCGCGAATCGCGGAGACGTCACGCGCACTGAGGGAATGTTTGCCGGCACAAAAATGAGCGACGTGGAAACGGAGCGAGACGCAGAGGAAAAATCGGACGCGGAGCATGCTCCATTTCACGAGGCCAGAACACGGATTCGGGAAAGTTTCATTCACGCGGAGCACGAAGCGCACGACACGTTCGAGCGCGTAAAGCGTTCGTTCAGCGACTTTATTAATGGCGATTAGGTGTGCCGATGATCAACTGATGGGAACTGGCACTGCGGACTCTGGAACCTGGCCGGCTCTGCCATTTGAGCTGTGGAAGGAGACATACGCCACACTCCATATGTGGACGCAGATCGTTGGAAAAATTCGGCTCACGCTCACCCCTTGGACGAACCATTCCTGGCATGTCACGCTCTACGTTACTTCGCGCGGCCTGACGACTTCCCCAATCCCGCATGGGAATAATATCTTCGAGATTCGGTTTGATTTCATTGATCACGAACTGCGAATCATGAAAAGTGACGGCGCCATCCGCGTTTTGAAATCACGTCCGCAGTCGGTAGCCAAATTTTATGAAGAGGTAATGAAAGCGCTGACGGAGATGGACTTGCCGGTCAAGATAGACCTCGTTCCTAATGAGATCCAAAATCCAACTCCGTTCGATCACGATGAAGAGCATCGATCGTACGACGCCGAATACGCGAATCGCTTCTGGCGTGTCCTCGTTCAGGCCGATCGCGTGTTCAAGGATTTTCGCTCGGATTTTTGCGGCAAGTGCAGCCCGGTTCATTTTTTCTGGGGCAGCTTCGATCTGGCAGTCACTCGTTTTTCCGGGCGTCCGGCGCCTCCGCATCCTGGAGGTATTCCGCATCTGCCTGATGCGGTCACGCGCGAAGCCTACTCGCAGGAAGTGAGCAGCCTCGGTTTTTGGCCGGGCAACGCCGCGGCACCAGCCCCGATATTTTATTCCTATGCTTACCCCGAACCGCCAGGATTCGCCGAAGCAAAGGTTCAGCCCTCGGCCGCTTCCTACAACACAACCATGCGCGAATTCGTTTTGCCTTACGACGCGGTTCGCACTGCGAAATCGCCCGACGAGATATTGCTGAAGTTTGCGCAAAGCACCTACGACGCCGCTTCCATGCTTGGGAAATGGGACCGTGCCGCTCTTACGGAGAAGAAACCAGCCTTGCATTCAGCGAAGCAACATTCGTAATTAGACCAAATGAACCCAGGTTGCGCGGCCGAGCAGCACGCTTGGCGTGAGGTTAACGACGGTTGGTGCCCGCTCTACGGCGATGTCGATAAAACGGGCGTCGCAGTGGAGTGGCACGACTTCCGCACCCAGCATGCATTTGACTGGGGGCGCACGTTTCATCCACGCAGCCTTGAGTTTTGTTTGAATTTGCAAGGGCATGGCGAGATCGGAGCCGGTCGGAAAATTGATTATTCGCCGGGAAATTGCGGTTACTACGCGATCGGCGGCGAATCGCTGCCCGCCTGGCGACAAGGGCGCGATCATCATCAATTCGTCACTCTTGAGTTTTCCCGCGAGCATTTGCAAGGGCAGTTCGCGCAAAATGAAGCCGATCTGGAACCGGAGATTCGTCGCGTCATCTTCGGCGGCAAGGAGGAGAGCGTAGTGGCGCCGACGCGCCCGATGTCGATCCAGCAGCGGGATGTGGTGGCGAGTTTGGCGAAGCCGCCGGTTGCGAAACCAGCGCAGATTCTCTGGTATCAAAGCAAGGCGCTCGAGCTCATGGCACATTTTCTTTTCGCGCCGAAGGACCCGGAATTTTTTTGTACGCGGCAAAAGCGCGTCGCCCGCGAGCGTGTCGAACGGGCGAAAGAAGTACTATCTCGCGATCTGGCCAATCCGCCCACGCTCGAAGCGCTCGGCCAGGAAATTGGTTGCAGCCCATTTTATTTGAGCCGGCTTTTCTCGCGCGAAGTCGGTTTAACCATCCCGCAATACCTGCGCAATTTGCGGATGGAGCGTGCCGCCGAGCTCTTGCGCACCGGCCGCTACAACGTCACCGAGGCTGCGACCGAAGTGGGATATTCGAGTCTGAGCCATTTCAGCAAAGCATTTTGCGAAACGATCGGCTGCTGCCCGGTGCTCTACCCGGCGGCGAAGAATGTGATTCTCGACCGTTGACGCGGACCCGAGAATCGACAATCGAGATTCGTGAATCGGTGTAACGATTTAACGATTCAACGATTCACGATTTGAGGTTGCATGAAAATCAGCCGCGCACTCATTTCTGTTTCCGACAAAACCGGCATCGCCTCCTTCGCGCGCGCGCTCGAGCGTGAAGGCGTCGATATTATCTCCACCGGCGGCACCGCGGAATTGCTGCGGAAAGAAAAAATCCCAGTACGCGAGATTTCCAGTTTCACCGCCTTTCCCGAAGTGCTCGAAGGCCGCGTGAAAACTTTGCACCCGCGCGTCCATGGCGGCTTGCTTTACAAACGCGGCAATCCCAAACACGAAGCTGAAGCGCGCGAGTGTGGGTTCGAGCCGATCGATCTGGTCGTGGTGAATCTTTATCCGTTCGAAGCGACGATCGCGAAACCAGACGTAACGCTGGCGGAAGCGATCGAAAAGATCGACATCGGTGGCCCTTCGTTGATTCGTAGTGCCGCGAAAAATTATGAATCTGTCACGGTGGTTGTTGATCCAGTGGATTATAATTTGGTGCTCGAGAACCTGCGCGATAACAATGGGGAGACCACGCTCAAGGTGCGAGAGCGTCTCGCCATCAAAGCCTTCATCAAGAGCTCGGATTATGATCGCGCCATCGGAAATTTTCTTAATAAGGAACAAACTACCGATGCGTCATTCTCGCTTTCATTGCCACTTGCCATCCGTCTGCGTTACGGGGAGAACCCGCATCAAACCGCCGCGCTCTACGGCGACTTCGATCGATATTTCGAAAAACTCCACGGCAAGGAACTTTCGTTTAACAATATTCTCGACGTTAGCGCGGCGACTAATCTGATCGCCGAATTTAACGAACCGACTATCGCGATTCTGAAGCATACGAATCCGTGCGGCGTTGGATCCGATGTTGACCTTCGCAAGGCCTGGGAAAAAGCGTTTGCGACCGACAAGCAGGCGCCCTTCGGCGGCATCATCATTTGCAATCGCCCGATTGACGAATCGCTCGCCCGCGTAATCAGCGAGATTTTTAGCGAGGTTATTATCGCGCCGGAGTTCGAAGGCGAAGCGCGTGCGCTTTTGCAGTTGAAGAAAAATCTGCGGCTTATCCGGCTGATCAAGTCAGCAGCTGAGGCAAGATCAACCACCGATATTCGCTCCGTCTGCGGCGGGTTGCTGGTGCAGGATGCTGATAACGCCCAAGAGATTCCGCAAAAGGTTGTGACCAATCGTCAGCCTGAGAAATCTGAAGTGGAGGCGATGCTTTTCGGTTGGCGAGTAGTCAAGCACGTAAAATCGAATGCCATCGTTTATGCGGCGGCTGATCGCACTCTCGGCATCGGTGCCGGTCAAATGTCGCGGGTCGATGCTTCACGCATCGCAATTTGGAAAGCGGAAGAAGCGGGACTTTCGCTGAAGGGAAGCGCGGTCGCGAGCGACGCTTTCTTTCCGTTTCCCGACGGCTTGATTGCTGCGGCCGATGCCGGCGCGACCTGTGCGATTCAGCCGGGCGGCTCGGTGCGTGACGAAGAAGTCATCGCGGCCGCCGACGAACGCCATCTGGCGATGATTTTCACCGGCGTCCGCCATTTTCGCCACTAAATCATCTGGCATTCCGATTTCGTGGGCAGCGGCGGGGCCTCGCAACGTTTTTTCAACCGCCGCGGGTGGATTGAGAGCGTCAACAGCCAGATGCAGAGTACGCCGCCAATGATGAGCCCTATCCAGCTTGCCTGCATTGGTATCTGATAATTCGCGACGACCACTTTGGCGTGCGTATAAAGCCGCGCTGCGTGACCGAGCGCAAAAATGCCAAAAACTACTGCCGCGACACGTAATCCAGTCGTTTGTGAGCTCATGTTTGTATTTTCTACGTTGGTCTCTGTTTGTCAGTAAAAATGCGCGGGCATTCGCATTGCCGGGTCGACATCTTT
>JBAQJG010000212.1:0-6691 GCA_049300145.1 Chthoniobacterales bacterium
CTCGATTCGTTGCTCCATAGGTTCACTTTTCTTCCACGGCATGCCAAGGTTTTTACCTCACCACACCTTCCAAAAGTGTTACCTATGTATTGAACCTATTGTGTTACCTTTGTTCTGAACCTGCACCGGAAATGCTGAAAAGTCGGAGAACGATCACAATTTCCGAATTTCTTCGACTTGAAGTTGCGCGAAGCCGTCTCGCACGGTTTGCCTTCCTTTGATTGTTACAATCTTGGCAGCGTAGTCCGCCAGCTCGGCGTTAATGGAATGGCCGGGTTCGCCGGTCAGCAAATACACCTTTCCATCTTGAGCCTTAATGCCAACGGGCAAACCGTTTCTGATGCACACTCTCGCGCACTCGGCGTGATCGGGACCGCTCAAATTGCAGGCGATGTAGCAAGTCATATCGAGCACTTCGCCAGTCACCAGAATTTCCTGCGCGCCTGCAACAGGACGGTTCCGGCGCTCCGGCCATTTCAGCGGCAGCGCTGTGACACTGACCGAGATGAGGATGGCCGCCGCAAGCTGCACAATGTGCGACCAATCTCGCGCTTCAATTTGCTGCTTTGCTGGCTCCAAACCGCGTGATGACGCATGCAATCGAGAATTACATTCTAGGGGCCAAGAAAAGCTTGACTATTTCTCCAGAATTTAATTTATGAAAAGAAGGCACCAACTTAAAAAAAGGAAAACTATGAGCCCACACAATCGAACTCTTACTCCACGCATTGACGTGAGCGTCATGAAGACGTCCCTTCTTCTATTGGTTGCTATTTTGCTGTTTGCGGCGCAGGCGGGCGCCAGCAACCTGATTCAAAACGGAAGCTTCCAGACCAACGACTTCACGGACTGGACAATCGGCACAACATCCAACGGAACATGGGGCTCGGGATACCCAGTTGTTACGGGATGGCCTTTGGGTGGCATGAACGCTGCCAAAGGGGAAGTCGGCGAAGTCAACTTTGACGGCACTTTTCAGGGTGGAGCCTTGTCCCAGACCTTCACCAGCGGCGCAGGAGCTGCGACTCTCAGCTTCGACTGGGCTGCAATGGGTGATGGCACTCACACCAACGGCGATGGCGGCGATTTCCGGTTGCTTCTCGACGGAATCATATTGGCCGATCATGACGTAGGTACGATTGGTCCCAACGGCCTATTCGACGGCACGCTCACGGCCAACGCCAACCTCTCCGCCGGCACCCACACCTTCGAGATCGACATTCTGCGTCCGTTCATCGCGAACGCGGGCAACACGCCTTACCAGTACGTGACCAACGCCGATGTGGAAGGCACGGTGCCTGAGCCCAGCAGCATCCTGCTGCTCGGAACAGGTGCCCTGGGCCTGGCCGGCGTTCTGCGCCGCAAGCTCGGCTTTTAGTTTGATCTAAATTTTCTTGGTTTTCTTCTCGGCGGCCCACAATGGGCCGCCTTTTTTTGCGTGTTGCAAGACTCTTTGCGGGTCAAAACCAGGGGTCAGAGCTTACTATCGACAGTTCGTGACGAAAATAAGCTCCGACCCCGTCAATCACCACTCGTTCCATTGAAACTCGCTCGTTGCCCACACTCACTCGCTGCTTCCCTCGCAGTCCCGCCGCCGCGGGATCGCTCATCCCATTCGCTCCATTCGTTAGTGATCATCCGCGGTTGGACGGAAAACCGCGGCGAGCTTAAAAACTCGCCGCGGTTCGTAACTGAGAGAGGCGCACCCGACAGTCTATTTATCCACGTCGTTGCTGTTTGCTAATCGCCCCCTCAGCCTCGTCCACTTCGTTGCTTCAATGATGAACAGGAGTGAGGAAGTGGTCGACAACGAAGTCAGCCACGTTCTCGCCGAGGCGCCTTCCCGTGGTGAGGTCAAACCGGAAATGGACTCCGGCAAATATTCGGCTCAAGGTCGCCTCATGGGCTGCGGTGGAGAAGCTGCGAAATGAACGTGTCGTTCCCGGAAGGACTTCGGAGGTGACAATAAAGTCGAAGTGGTCATGGTGAAGGACGGAGTTCAGAACGGACGCGGCCGCCGCGCTAATGACGGCATGTGCGCCAGGGTAGGAGGGATCCGGAGTGGTATTGGTAACCTCTGGCAACCAATTCGGATCGGCTACGGTGTCCGGATTGTTGTCTGTACCGGCCTCCCTGATCGCGGTGACTGGCCGCCAAAAGTTGTAGACGTACTTGGCGTCGTAGAAGGCTATTACTCCGTCGGCCAAGCTAAAGTTGACCAGGGCAAACAGCCGTGCGCTTTGTGCGGTGGTCAGGCCATCCCTCAGCACAGCGGTTTGGGTAATCTCGTTCCAATAGTTTTGAATAGCTCCATTCCAGAATCTGCCGGTTAACATCTGATCAGCCGTAGCGACAGTGCCGTTGATAATTCCCAATGTTTTCACTTCGTTGAAAGCGTCGCTATAGGAATCGCTAACCAGAGCGGGTGGAGGGCCCGGACGAAACTGGTTTGCGTGTTCGAGGGCAAATGGCGTCACCCTCGACCAGTGAGTGAATTGAGGTTGCGGCGGAAAATTGGGCGGCGTTGACTGGTAATCGCCCGGAGCGTGGCCGAAAACATACAGACTAGGCGGCGGAACTGAGCCGTCGTTGCTACGCAATGCCAGGATGAGATCGCCAACAGCTTGTCCAACTTTGATACCTTCTGTTTTGGGTGTGCCGTCTGGAATTTGTGAGAGCGACTGCTGGAGTTCCGCATCGAGCGTCGCCTGGAAAGCGGGATACAAATGTACAAGCACTTCATGTGCGGCGGCAGCGGCGGCCGCTTCCTGTGAAGCGGATCGCGGTGCGTGAGGCACTCGGGGCGCATAAGGCTCGTGCGTTTGGTCAATCGCGTTGACCGCGTCATAGATGGCAGCATGCATCATAGCGAAGCTGCGGGTAGGGTGGATGGTTGCCGGCTGCGCACCAGCCGTCCGGACGATCACCAAAAGGTGTCTATTCCAGTCAACAACGACATTCTGCGATTGGGCAGAGGCCAGTGTAACTTGAGCCAGCAAGGCAGCAAGCAGCAATGCCAGTTTAACAGGTAAGCCGCGTTGTTTGAGACGCCGTCTTCCATCTGGTATGGTGACATTCCCGTATGCGCTGTTTGTATTTGAATTACTGCCGAAGGCTCGGCCAAGGTTTTTACGAATGAGTTTGAGTCGCATATTCATGTGTTATTTTTGATTTGGGTTTTCGCCTGTCTAAACCGCGCACCGGTGCAAAATATTCCCTGATTGGTTATTTTTTTCCGACATTCAGTTCTGTATCAGGCTTGCTTGGGCACAGCCTGTGGACCAACTAATGCGGAACTGGTAAACTGGTAGAAAGGGGAAACCCGGACGCAGGTTTGAGGGCGCGCACGGTAATTTGTTGAATGAGCAGAGCGTTCGTCAAAGAAGATGTCGATCTTCCGGAGCGAAGCGGGCGGAAACGATCGGCGTCAGGATTGCCGCCGGGCGCGACCAATTACATCAGCGCGCGCGGTGCGAAACGATTGCGCGATGAACTGCAGAAGCTTCGCGTGGCAAACGCCGGCAGCGAGCGCATCATCGAATTAGAGCGCATTCTGGCATCGGCCCATGTTGTTGATCCTCCGGACGCGCCGTCTAACAGCGTCACGTTCGGCGCAACGGTGACCGTGAAGGATAAAAAAAGGCGCGACCGAAACGTTTACCATCGTCGGCGTCGACGAACTCGATTTTGGACGAGACGTCGTCAGTTGGCTTTCTCCTATCGGCAAGGCACTGCTGGCCGCAGACATGGACGACTGGATTACACTCGAGGACGGACGAAGCGCGAAAATTGTGAAAATCGAATTCCAAACAGGCTCAAAACAGGGGGAAAGGATGGGTCGTGTCTAAACTCAGAAGGCTTTCGCCCGCCGCGGCTGGCAGGCTGAGGAGGGCATCCGACATTTTGCCATCGCGGGGCGTGATCCGTTAAATCGCTGAACCGTCACATCGGGAGGACGGGCGATGAAGGCCGTGACTCGGATAGAAGCAAACGTCCAACGCTCAACGCCCAACGTCCAACGTCGAATTAGGAGAGGGCACGCCCGGTTTGATGTAAATGAAATCGCCGGCTTCGTTCTTCGCGCCTTCAAACGCCTAACGATTTTAGAGTTTGCGATAGCCCGGATGCACATCGGGCGTCAGTCCTTGCTGGTGGACGATTTTGCGGCCCAAAACCGCGAGCGTCTTGCGCTCTTCTACCGTCAGGCCTGCGCAAAGATCGGCTTCGTGTTCTGCGGCTAACTTGGAAAGTTTTTCCAGCATTCGTCGACCTCTCTTGGTGAGGGCGAGTTCGGAGTGGCGGCGGTCCTTGGTGCTGCGTTTTCGTTCCACCAATCCTTTTTCTGTCAGTTCATCGATCAGGATCACCATGCGGCTGGGGAGCACGCCGAGCCTTTTCGCCAACGCCTGCTGATTGCACGAGGGAGTAGCGACGACCAAACGCAGGATGCCGGCGTGCGGGGGAGTAATGCCCAACCCATCGATCCTCTCAGCAAAACGATCAGCCGCGTGGGCACCGAGTTGAGCGAGGAGAAAGGCCGCGCCGATCGGCCGTTGTTTGCGGGAACTCATAAACTTGCGGGTAGTTTAAAGAAATTACTTGCAAAAGTCAATCGTTCATGTGATGAACGATTCATGGAAACAATCAACACATTCAAAAACGGCCACCGCGGACCGCACCCGGGCATCGTGGCGATCGCTTACACGCTCCTCTTTAACGCGGGCCTGTATCAAGTCGTCACCTTCACTGGCGGGCCCCACTTTCCCGGGCCATGGGAATCGAGCGATACGATTGCAGCCTATTTCCAAGGCCATCCCACTGCCACCTTGATTTGTGCCTTTTTGCAATTCGGCGCGGCCATACCTATCGGCATTTTCACCGCAACGATGGTGAGCCGGCTCCAGTTTCTCGGAGTGCGCGTGGCCGGTCCTTCTATTGCCTTCTTCGGAGGACTGATGACGGCAGTGAATATGGCTCTCTCCGCTCTCGTTCTTTGGGTAATGGTCTACCCCGGGATCGCGCAAGACACTGCGGTATTGCGCGCATTGTATTATCTCGTCTTTGCTATTGGCGGCGTCGGCTTTTCCGTCCCAATGGGTATCCTGATCGCCGGTTTGTCTGTTCCCGCGGCGATTATGAAGCTGCTTCCAAAATGGCTGGTCGTGTTCGGTCTCGTCCTCGCGGTCATCGGCGAATTGAGCGCTCTCAGCTTGGTCGTTCCTCAATTACTGTTTCTCATTCCGTTGACGCGATTTCCCGGATTTATTTGGCTTATCGCCGCGGGATTCGCACTACCGAAAACAATCGCTTCAAGAACGCCAGCGACCAGCGAATGATTACGCCCGGCGCACAATTGCCTGCACTCCCGTCAGCAACCGATCCACTTCTTCCGGCGTGGTGTAGCAGGCACAACCGGCGCGGACCAGCCCGTGCGGAGCCTGGCCCAATCGCTCGATCACTGTCATCGCGTAGAAGTCGCCATGTGAAAGAAAGACGCCACGCTCGGCCAATTTCTTTGCCACTTCCATCGACGGCACGCCGTTCACAGTGAATGCGATCGTTGGCGTCCGCGGCGTACCAGACGGTGGTCCGTAGAGATGGACACGGTTCATCTCCTGCAACTCATTCCAGAGTTGCGTGACTAATGCGTCGCCGCGCTCATGTAGTTGCCGGAACGCAGAGTGCAAGCGTCCGCGGCGTGTCGGGCCTGGAGCGAGCGAGGCAAGAAAATCCACCGCCGCGGCCGCGCCAGCGATTCCTTCATGATTCTGGGTCCCACTCTCGGCGTTTTCCGGCGCTGAATCAGGTGCTGGAATCAGTTTCGGAAAATCAAGCGAATCGAGCAGGTCATGCCGGCCGTAAAGAATTCCGATGTGCGGACCGTAGAACTTGTAGGCTGAGCAGGCGGAGAAGTCGCAGTTCCAATCGCGTACATCGACCAACTCGTGCGGAGCATAATGGACTGCATCGACAAAGATTTGTGCGCCTAACGAGTGCGCCATTTCCGCTGCGCGCCGCACATCGTTGATCGTGCCGAGAGCGTTCGATGCCGCGCCAATCGCGACCAACTTCGTCCGTTCGGTTAGTTGCCGCGAGAAATCGTCCCAGTCCAGCTCGCCCGTTTCCGGAATCATTTTCACCACCCGCACCTTCACGCCGCATTCCTTCTCCAGTGTCCGCCAGGGCGCGACATTGGCATGATGATCAAGCTCGGTGACCAAAATCTCGTCGTCGCGTTCGTATCGACGGCCGAGAGCGCGGGCGAGATGAAAGGTTAACGTCGTCATGTTGGCGCCGAAGGCGATTTCGGCCGGGCTCGCGTTCAGAAAGTCGGCCACCGCGCTCCGGGCGGAATCGATGATCGCGTCGGTCTCCTCGCTTGTCGGATAAGCCCAATGCGTATTGGCGTTGTGGTGGTAAAGATAGCCGTTGATGGCCTCCACTACCGCCCGAGGCACCTGGGTACCGCCGGGCCCGTCAAAATAGGCAACAGGATAACTGTTATGAGTGCGTGCGAGCGCCGGAAAACATCGCCGTATTTCTTCGGTCGACGTCATCATGGATCGGGAGGGCTCGATGGTCTGTTTTAGAGCGACTGACATCCAAATTCGATAGCAGGGAAGAGGGTGCAGAGCAAAGAGCAGAGAGCAGCCGCCTTCGTCCCGCAGTCGCGGGACTACGGCGAGCCAAG
>JBAQJG010000213.1:0-1824 GCA_049300145.1 Chthoniobacterales bacterium
GTCTTGAGCAGGGCAACAGCCTCCCGACCGTCACGCGCTTCCGCGACCACCTCGACTGACGGAATCTTTTCGAGCAACGAACGAAACCCAGCGCGGACCAGACCATGATCGTCAGCCAGCAAGACTCGGGTCTTCTTCATTCAGATTCCGTAGAATTCGTTTCTAACGAGAACGGAAAAGAGGCGTGCACTTCCGTGCCGCGACCGGGCGCGGATATGCATTTAAATCGGCCGCCCAACACCGTTGCGCGCTCGCCCATACCGAGCACCCCGAGGCGATCGCGTCGCGCACGTTTCGCTGCATCGGCGATATCGAATCCGATCCCGTCATCCCTCACGATCAAATGCAGCGCATTTTCCGAGCGGCGCAATTCCATGGTTACTTTTTGCGCCCTGGCGTGGCGAGTAATATTCGTCAACGCTTCCAATGCCACTCGAAAACACGCCGTTTCGATTTCCGAGTCCGCGCGCTGCAAATTTGGATCGGCGTAAAATTCGGCCGACAATCCAGCGCGCTGGGCGTAGCGATCGAGAGCCCAACGCAGGGCTGGCGCCAATCCCAAGTCGTCAAGCAATGGCGGCCGGAGATCCAATGAGATCTCGCGCGCTTGCTGCAAGATTTGATCGAGAATTGAGATCGTGTCGTTTAGGTGACCTCGGAGGATATTTCGATCTTCGGATTGTTGCGCGGATTGGAGATCTATCTTCGCGGCCGTAAGCGCCTGCCCGATCTGATCGTGAAGCTCTCGGGCCAGATGCCTTCTCTCTTCTTCCTGCACCTGATCGCGTCGCCGCGACACGACTCGGAGTTGCCGGTTCGCTTCCCGCAATGCGTCTTCCGCACGCTTGCCCTCGGTGATGTCTTCCACAATAGCGGCACGGCGTCCGATTCTGCCCATTGTGTCTCTCACCGGAAATGCGCGTGCCCGTATCCAGCGGATTCGTCCGTCGGGCCGAACAATCCGATAGGTTCTGTCGGACGATAGTTGAGGTGGCTGATGAGCGATCATGGCAAGAACGCGCTCCTTATCCTCGGGATGGATTCCCTCCATCCAAGACTTGGAAGACGAATAAAGGCTCTCGCGGCTGCGACCCCAGATTCTTTCGTAACCAGGACCAACGTACAAAACCTTCGCGTTGTTCACATCCTCCAGCCAAAAAACTTCGTTGATATTTTCGGCAAGTTCGCGAAAGCGCGTCTCGCTTTCGCTCAGGGCCCGCTCCGCTTCTTTCTGTTCGGTGATGTCTATGCCGGTTCCGATAACATTTTCCACCCGCCCATCAGCATCAACGATTGCGGTGTTCGACCAAGCGATCAGACGTCGCCGCCCATCCTTTGTAATCCACGGATTCTCCCATCGGCTCGGGAATTGTCCGGCGACCGGCCGAGAAAAGGCGCCCTTTATCGCGTCTATTTCCTCCGGAACCAGCAGCGGCAAATTCCAGATGGATTTGCCCTTCACCTCATCAAGTGAGTAGCCTGTTGTTTCTTGGCAAGCGCGATTGAACTGGATGATTCGTCCTTCACGGTCGAGCACGACCACGAGAGCGCTTATCGTTTCAAAGATGGCAGAAATGAAATCGCGCTCCGTTCTTAGTGCGGCCTCGGCGCCATTCTGCGTGGTCATAGCTTGCGTCATGAACGTCCCCATCCTGTACAGAAATGTTGTGCTGCTCTTATAAACGAATCCATTTATTAATTCTCACGCTTTCCTTGACAGCATCAAGAACGTGTTGGTTGTGCAGACCGTCTGTAAAAGTCGGATGCGCGCTTTTCATGGAGACAACAGCTTTCACGAAATCGGCGATGGTGTGAACGAAAGTA
>JBAQJG010000214.1:0-5471 GCA_049300145.1 Chthoniobacterales bacterium
TCGATTCGTTGCTCCATAGGTTCACTTTTCTTCCACGGCATGCCAAGGTTTTTACCTCACCACACCTTCCAAAAGTGTTACCTATGTATTGAACCTATTGTGTTACCTTTGTTCTGAACCTGCACCCATCTAGCATCCAGAATCTAGAATCTAGAATCTAGAATCCAGAATCGCGGCGCTAAGGCCGTTCCCACATTGTTTAGCTGCGCAATGCTTTGGTGAAGCGAACTAAGTCGTTCGCCACTTTCTCAACGCGTTTGGTAATTTCTTTGTCGGTAATGTGCTCGCCATCGAAGGCCTCGCTCGTGGCAAAAACGAATCGCGGAATAATGACACAACGAAAATCGAGCATAAGGCTGTTGGCGTAGGCCATGACCGACATGTAACTCGCTGTCCCGCCGGCGGCGCAAAGAAAGCCGACGATCTTGTCTTCCCACGCGCTGCCCGTCAGCTCGATCATGTTCTTGGCCGCGGCTGCGACATCGTAATTATATACGGGGGCCGCGACCAGGATCCCATCCGCCGCTTCGATCGCGGCGCTCAATTTTTTGGAGCCCGGCATGCCATAACATTTGTCCGCATCACAGAGCGGCAGGTCCATTTCGTTGAGGTCGATCCAGGCGCAATCCACTTTCTGCTTTTGCAGGTGCGCAAACGCCGCGCGCCCCAGGCGCCGGCTGTTGCTGTCGGGATTACCGCTGGTGCTGATAACAAGATATTTTGGCATTCGCTCGCCCGAACTTTAGCGAGCAAGACGAGATTGCCAATTGCGGAGGTATCCGAAGTGGGCATCTTGCACCTTAGGCGGTTGGTTTTGGCATCGTCTTCGGAGAAGCCGATCCACCTTGTGACTCTGCTGGAGCGAGTCCAGCGACACAACGCTTGTTATTTGATTTTCTGCTCGGCAGTCTCTTTCTGCTGCTCTTCAACCTTTTGCCAACTGGAATCGGCGTTGTATTCCTTCATCGCTTTGGCGAGAACATCGGTCTTCTTGCCGAGATCCTTCTGGTACACGACTCCATCCGTGTTAACGATCAATGTCATCACGCCCGACGACCTGTATTCCGCCGGATAGGCCACGAAGGCGAAACCCTCGGTCATTTTGCCGTTTGCGATGTAATTCTTCGCGCCGCCCGGGCCATTTTTCCCCTGACGTGTTAGGATGCGGTAATAGTAACCTTGGTAAGGAGTCGGAGCGTTGTCTTCGCTTTTGGCATAACCCTCAGCGGCGGCCGATGCCACCAGCGGCCCGATGGGGCTTTGGGGTTCGCCATCGGCAACTGTCCAATAAAGGCCATTGTGCTGGCCTTTATCACTAAAAAATTTCTGAGCGTACTCGTTGTGCTGCGTGGAGTAGTATTCCTTTTCCGCCGCTGCTAGCTCCTGGCAAACGCGAATGGTCGACATTTCATTCCGGCCAATTCGCCTGCATAAAATCTCTTTCTTGCCCGCCTCGGTGTTGAAATACCACGAATTGCCTTTGTTCACGAGCGGTATGGGCATAGGCCAATTCTCCGCGCCGATATACAAGGTAGTGGTTCCATCCGGTTCTTTCACCAGCCGGTGCATTTCCTGATATTTCTGTACGAAATTGGCGCGGTTGTGGGCGTCCTCGATTTCATCTCCTGACGAGACGATTTGCTTTCCGTCCGGTCCGAGGATATCGAGCATCGCTTTTTCGTCGTTACTCTGTGCTGCCGTGATGAGTGCTTTGCTCGCGTCTTCGGGCGATGAAAACGTTTTCTGGCCCTGTTGCTGTGCAATGGAACGGGTGGACAAGCACCACGTCAAAAGCATAGCGATCGCGGCTACCTTAGGAAGATTGGCCCAATGAAGTTTGTCGAAGTTCAGCTTCGTTCGTGGCATATGGCTTCTCTCCATTTCCAAAATTTCACAAGCTACCGGGAACACATTTCAATTACCGACTCCTGCCGCCGCCGCCATGTCCGCCGCCGCCGACGTGCGCGGCTCCGCCACCGAAGCTGGTGCTTCCGCGTGACGAAAAGCTCCTCGTCTGTCCGCCATGATTGTAGCCGCTGAAGGCGCCCGAGCGGACGCCGCTCTGACCACGGGGTTCACCGTATCCTCGAGCAGCCTGTATGTTTCCGTTGAAAGGTCTGATCATTGCGCCCGAACGATTGTAAACTCCGCGTTGCTCGCTGATGGTCCCGGTGGAACGCCTGTTCTCCATATTTTGCCGCAAATCCTCGGGAACCCGTAAGGCCCGCTCGCCGATGTTCGCGTTGGAGGACATGTTCGGTGCGTTGGCGCGGGCATGTAAGCCGCGCTCGGCGGAGTTCGCGGCCGCCGCGGGGGAGCCTCGTCGGTAGAAATTGTTCCGGTTATAAAACGTGGTGCTCGGGGAGTGGTACCTGTTGTGGTCGTGCATTACGAATCGGTGATGCCAATCGCATCCCCAATGACGACAGCCCCATTCAAAACCGCCGAAGAAGCCGATTCCGAAGCCGGCTCCGAACCAACAACCCGGGCCGTCATACCAGATACCGGGATACGAGTACCAATCTGGCCACGGGTCGATAGGATTTCCGTAAGCCTGCCACGGGTTATAGGCGGGGACGTAAACGTTATCGGGGTTGGAAGGCTCGATCGCGATCGTCGAGTCTTGCGTCGCTACGGTTTCCTGCGGCGTGCTCTTAAGAGTGCCGGCTTCTTGCGCTTGCTGGCGCATCTCCTGTATCGCATCCATTACATCCTCTGGCTGGTTGTAGTAGGCGTCGCCTAGAGATGACGTCCAGGAGAGGTTCTTGTCCATATTTCCAAGGACGGGTGGAAATGCAGTGAGCGCCTTGACGCTTGGGTCCCAGGGTTGTTGGTCTACGGCTTTAGCCAAAGCGTCGCCCGTCAAATCAGGATGCGCTTGCAACCATCTGTCGGCCTGGACGACTTGCTCGGGAAACGTGGACGCGGTGAGGATCTGCGCGACAAGCGAATCCGGATACAGCGCAACCGGCGCTAGCAATTCCTGCAACTGCTCGGAATCTTGTTGCGCGTATGAAGGCGCCGGAGCTTGCGCGGCTTGATCGGCCGGCAGGTTCTGAGGCCAAGTCGCGAATAATAGGAAAACCAAAATCTGATTGCCCAATCGAGGCCTTGATAACCCTGCGGCATGTCCGGAAATGTTCATGTTCCTGACAGAAACCTCCCTGTCTCGGCTCTGCACTAAATTGTACCGCTCGTGAGCAGTTTTCGCAAGTCTTCGACCGCGCTGCAGCGGCGCCGAACGACAGAATTTCTAGAAACTCAGGAAAGCAGGAGGGCAGGGCGGATCGGCAATTTACGGACGCGTTTTCCGGTGGCGGCAAAAACGGCGTTAACGATCGCCGGTACAATCGGCGGGACAGGCGGTTCGCCCATGCCGAATGGCTCGGGTGCGTCGCTATTAACTATGTGCACTTCGATCACGGGCGTGTCGCGCATCCGCGCTACCTCGAAGTCGGCATAGGTACCTTGTTGCGCGGCACCGTTGCGGAAGGTGATCTCGCCTTTGAGTGCGGACGAAATGCCCCAAATGATTCCACCTTCCATCTGTTGCTCAACGCCGATTGGGTTGATGACGCGGCCGCAATCGACTGCCGCAATCACGCGCTCGACACGGACATTGCCATCGTGATCGACCGCGACGTCGGCGACGTACGCAATATAGGTATGACCAAAGTAGGCATTGCAGGCTACGCCGCGCCCGCGTCCTTTAGAGACCGGGTCGCCCCAGCCAGATTTATCACGCACAACTTCGAGAACACGGCGGAGGCGACGGCGATCGATTGTGACCGGTCCCGCTTTGACGGTGTCGGCGCCTTTGAGCAGATCGAGACGAAAGGCGAGCGGATCGGCGCCGCAACGGTGTGCGATTTCGTCCACGAACCCTTCGCGGGCAAACACACTCGACGGTGCGAAGACGGCGCGCCACGGCCCGTGTAACACTGGAAGATCGACCGCGACATAAGCGGTCTCGATTGCCGGTATTGCGTAGGGCACATCGTAGACGCCCCACGACCAGTCCTGATACCAGGCGACGTCGTGGACTTCGTTAGGCTGCAATGGAGAAATATTATGGAACGAGCCGGCCTTGGTGTGTTTCCAGGCAACGGGTGCGCCTTTCGCATCGAACCCAGCCGAAAGGTAATGGACCGACGCAGCCTGGAAATGGCCGTGCTTCATGTCGTCGGGGCGAGACCAAAGGAGTTGCACCGGCGCCTTGGCCGCGCGTGAAATCTCCGCCGCTTCCAGTGCGTAATCGACCGCGAGGCGTCGCCCGAAGCCGCCGCCAATCAAGGTGACATTTACCTGCACATTGGCTGGCGCAATGCCGAGCAGTTGTGCGACTTGTTTCTGCAATCTGTTTGGAGCCTGCGTCGGCGCCCAGATTGTGCACCGATTTTCCTGCACATCCGCTACGCAGTTCATCGTTTCAACCGGCGCATGGGCGTAGAAGGGATAGTAATAGGTCGCGTCGATCGTCTGCGCGACTGGACCGGTACCGGGCGGAGCCTTTTCTTTGCGAGTGACGAATCCCGGCTCGCGCGACGCGCTTTCAAGCCGTTTGGCGTGCGCTCCGGAATTGAACGCGTCCGGAGGCGGATCATTCCATTCGACGGCCAACACCGTGCGCCCTTTTATCGCGGCCCAGGTTGTGTCTGCGACGACGGCGATTCCTTTCGAAATTTTTACCACGGCGCGAACTCCGCGAACCGCGCGTGCTTTCTCTTCCTGCATACGCTTCGGTTTCGCGCCGATCCACGGCGGGCGTTCGAGAGATGCGTACGCCATCCCGGGAATTCTAATGTCGATACCATAACGCGCTTTGCCGCTAACGATGTCGCGGCCGTCAATGCGGGGTGTGCGTTGCCCGATGATTTTATAATCGCTCGCGTTCTTCAGCGGCGGATTTTCCGGCAACGGCAACTTCGCGGCATCGCCGGCCAATGTTCCATAGCCAAACCGGCGTCCGCTGGGCGTATGAATGATAAAACTGTTCGCGGCTGTGCACGTCGCCCGATCCACCTTCCAACGGGCCGCTGCAGCTGTCGCGAGCATCTCTCTCGCAGCTGCTCCGGCCTGGCGCAGCGATCTCCAACTGCTTCTGATACTATCGCTGCCGCCCGTTCCGATATCGTCGAAGTCTGGTCCGGGCGATGCTTGCACCAGCTTGATTCGCCTCCAATCGGCTTCGAGCTCCTCCGCCAGCAACATCGCCAGCGAAGTGCGCACACCCTGACCCATTTCGGACCTCCAGATAGTCAAGATTACACTCTCGTCGGGATCGATGCGGATCCAGACGTTTGGTTTGAATTGGCCAGCGGCTGTCTGCGCACCATGCAGCAAACGAGTTCCGTCGATTCCGATGAGCAAGGAGGCGCCACTCAGCGCAGTCGTTTTAAGAAACCCGCGGCGTGAAGTGATCATTTCTTTTTCATGCGCATTTCTTCGGCGGCGCGCCGAATGGCTTTGCG
>JBAQJG010000215.1:0-6656 GCA_049300145.1 Chthoniobacterales bacterium
ACCTGGATAAAATTGCACCAGAGGCTTTACCCGGCGTGTTGGCGGAGCTTCGCAAGTCACTGCAATCGGTCCTCGACTGGAGCTTTTTCATCGTCTTCCGCTCTGCATATCGATTTGCGCCACCGTAACCGGGCTGGTCTCTGGCGGAAATAAAACCGGCGCGTGAACAAATTTGGAAACAGGCTTGTCCAAGGTTTGGAGATTGCATTTGCGGTCGCCGACTCACTATGCGTGGAAGTCCAAATGTGAATGGTGTTGGAGAGGGTTCCGTGCGGTCGCAAGTCGCAGCGATTGTCGCTTCTGTCGCTCTGGCAATTATTTTGGGTGTTCTGAATTATCTTACCGGTCGGGAATGGGCAATTTCAGCTTTCTACCTGCTGCCGACATGTCTCGCGGGATGGTTAGCCGGCCGGCGGGCGGGTTTCGCGGTCGGAGCTTTGTGCACGATCGCGTGGTTTCTCAGCGACATGCTCAATGGGGCAGCGTACCGGCATCCGCTGATTCCTGTTTGGAACGGGATGATGCTTTTTGCGTTCTTTTTTGTCGTCGTGTGGCTTTTGACCGCGTTTCGCCGTTCTCACTACCATCTCGAGCAAACGGTCGAGCACCGAACTGCCGCCCTCCGGGCAGAGATTGAAGAGCGGAAACGGATGGAACAAGCCAAACTCCAGGCCGAGCGCCTGGCTGTGGCGGGTGCGATGGCCGCCCAGGTCGCCCATGAAATTCGCAATCCGCTCGGAGCAATTTCCCTAAACCTTGACCTGGTCGGAGAAGAGCTTAACAGCTCTGCAAATTCCGGCGCTCGTTCTTCCGACGAATGTCAGACGCTCTTGTGCGAGATGCGTTCGCAGGTGTTGCGAATCCGCCAGGTTTTGCAGGAGTATCTCCGCTTCGCACGAATGCCGAAGTCCGAGCGTACTGTTCTTTCGCTCCAGCGGCTGCTCGATGAAAAACTCAGTTTCGTGCAGCCCTTGCTTGATCAAAAGCATGTGGAATTAAAGAAGACTCTGGATCCGGATTTGCCACCGGTTCACGCCGATCCGGAGCAACTGTGGGAAGTCCTTCTAAATCTAATCCGCAACGCCGTCGATGCGATGCCTCACGGAGGAAATCTGACCGTCAGCACAAAAAGGAATGGCACGAAAGCCTTCTTACGCATTAGCGACAACGGCCGAGGCATGACCGAGGAAGAGGCTCGGAATCTTTTCGTCCCGTTCTTCACCACCAAGAGTGATGGCACTGGGCTCGGTTTAGCATATGCCCAGCAGATTATCAATGAACACGGCGGGAAGATTGATTGCGCCACAACGCGTAGAGAAGGCAGCACCTTTACCATTCAGCTTCCGCTGGCTGCCGGCGCATGATATGGCGATCTTCTTCTCCTCCCAACTGTTGGATTGGTTGATGACTTGCCGCACGGTGCGGCGCAATTCGCTAAAACGTTATGAATGAACTGCGCGAAAAATCTGTTTTGGTCGTAGACGACGATCCGGGAATGTTGCGGGCACTGACCAGAGTGCTTGCCGGCCAAGGCATGCTAGTAACTGGCTTGCCTGACCCGGTTGCTGTCCTCAAGCAACTTGCGGATTTTGGAAAACGATTCGACTTACTCATCAGCGATCTGCGTATGCCGGCATTGAGCGGCCGCGGGGTTTTAGGCTTTGCTAGCACTGCTTTTCCTGAATTGCCTGTTATCATCATCACGGCATTCGGCGGACCTGATGTCGAAGCTCAGGCGCTGCGCCTAGGTGCATTTGCCTTTCTGGAGAAGCCCGTCGCTGCCGCCGAATTGATTGAAGTGGTAAGGCGTGCGTTGGCCCGACCGCCAATCCGAGAAGTATAGGTCGGGTTCTGCGAGGATCGAACAAATGGTGTCTGCCAAAAGAAACGGCGGATTTCATTTCCATCGGCGCATGTGGCAACGTGCGTCAGGCGCTTCTCGATGCCGCGGATTTTTCACACCTTCGGCAAAACTGAACGCCGCCCGAAAGCGTCGGTAAGAGATGCTGCGAAAATCGACGCGTCAAAAGGCGTGTGGGACACAATTCGATCCCGCTACGGTAACGGAAAGACGGCAGCTTAGATGCCGACGCCCAGCGCGTGTGGAACGCTGTTACTCCTTAGGTGGCACCAAATTCAGGTCGATCACTTGGGAATCGAAGTCCTCGTCGTTTATGTGAATCAGAGTTTGCTGCACGACTTCTGCATTTTCTAGTCCCGCAGCCCTTCTTGCGGCACGATCAGCGACATCAAATTCTTTCCACGACTGCCGATGCTTTCGGTGCAAGGCATTGAAGAAAACAGCAACAACGCCGATTCTGAGCCATAAACGGCCGGCATTCCAATGTCAAAAGTTCCAAATGGTCGGTTTCAGGGGCTCGACCGAGGAGAAACGGCTTTGGCAGATTTTCTGTTTCGGCTAAAGAAAAGTCTCAAGTGACAAAAAGGTACCGGACCTCCGTAGGCTCCTGGAATTTCTGTAATACAGAAACTCGAACTCGTTAGGCGCGGCAACAACTGACCAACTCAAATCATCCGAGTGCTTGGCTCATCGAGAGCAGGATCGAAGTTTTTGAAGATTTTAGGCGGCTTGGCGGGACCTCGACGAAGATAAAATCGAATATTCCGAGGGGGAGCTACGCGCTGGCGCTCTCTCGCGATGTGCCAAAACCGAGCAGGAGAAATATTAGGGCAAGGGCGACGTGCAACCAGGCAACGGAACGATTGTTGGAAATGACCCAGAGAATGTTGCGCGGCGCGACTACGAGGCCCCAAACCCCGAGGACAACGTAGATGACTCCAAAGATTTGGAACAATAATCTGGACGCCGCTCGGCCGGCCACGCCTGCGAATATGAAAATGATTCCGGTGACAATGTGGAGGACATCATAGATGAGATTCACGTGGAATGTGCCGAATAAGATCTCACTTCGGCTGACGCCGGGGATAAACCCGAAGATCCCGATCGCAATGAAAACAAGGCCAACCAGAACAGCCACCGACTTAATCCGTTCGTACCTCTTTGGTTGATTACTCAAGTGTAAGCCTGCTTCAGGGTTCTCGCACCCAGCGCTCTGCGTCAGCTAGATTGGCTTCGTCGAAATATCTGACAGTGGTTTCCTTAAAGAACACACCCAGCTTGTTGATCCATTTCTGCCATTTGTTCTCACCGACCATTGCAACCCGCTCCAAGCCGCATCCGGCTCCGAGCCATGAAAATCCTACATCACAGAGAGCAGGAGCAGTTTCTTCACAAGATAAAAGGTGAACCGGTCGCCCGTAGGCAACGCAAGAGCGATGTCCAGTGTTTGGCTCAGCATTCCGTTAAAGGGCAACGCGGTCCTCCCTTCTCCACGTTACGATTTCCGGCCTGTGTCGGCGTTTTCTTTGCTCTCGTCGTGTTTGCTCACGAGCTTGCCATTGTTATCGAAAGTGAAGCCCAACTGCTTACCGTTCTTGTCAACAACGGCTTCATAGTTTGCGCCTTCTTTTTCCCAACGAACAATTGTGCCCCCTTTCGCATGCGATTCGGCGGCATGCTGCACCGCCGTCGGCACATCATAACTGCTTATCGGTTGTTCGTTCGCTTTTTCGTGTCCGTAGGCAGCCGCTCCGAGCGAAAGTCCGGTGCTGATCGCTACAATTGTGAATAATCGTGATGTCTTCATATCTTAATACTGACCGGTCGTCCCCCAAAATTGTTCGAAGATCGACAACCGCTCGCCGTTTCCCGACACCTTTGTGAAGCCCGGCTGAAAACTAGGAGAACCTCGTTCTTCAGTCGTATTGTCTCGATTGGCTGCCGCGCGCGCCGACCAAGATGCACTAGCCAGTGACCTACGCGACTCCGCCATCAAGTCGCGATCATAATGAATCCTAATCAACAGCTTCTATGGCATCGACTCTTTCAAGCTGGAGTCGTTGTCAAAGCATTGGATGGGGTTCTTGAAATCATCGGCGCAGCGGCATTGCTGGTGACCACGCCCGCCGTGATTCAGGGCTTCGTGAGAATGCTAACCCACGAAGAGTTGATCGAAGATCCGCACGATCCTATTGCGAATTTGATCGTCCACATGTCACACGGATTTTCAATTCGCGCGCAATACTTTGCCGCAGCTTATCTTTTAGCGCACGGCCTGATAAAGGTGGGTCTGGCTATAGGGCTGCTCCGCGGTGTGTTGTGGGTTTATCCGGCGGCTTTGCTTTTTCTCGTGACGTTCGTTTTCTACCAGGTTGATTGCATCGTACATACGCATTCAGTTACCTTGGCGTTGCTCACCGTTTTTGATTTGCTGGTCGTCGTTCTCATTTGGCACGAGTGGAGGCGAGGGCGCTTCAAGGCCGGATTCTAGGAAAATGATTATTTTCCTGGCGAACCAGGGCCAGAGTGCGCGAAATCTTAGTTAAGAACGGACGCATGGGACCGGGCGGCCCTGCAGGCATCGGAGCAATTTGTAGGCGTCAATCAGGCTCAGTCCTGAGTTGTTTTTTTGAACGCGTCGTGCCGAAACGGTCTCAAATTATTGTTATGAACAAAAAGATATTTCTTCTGGCGGCGGTGTTCACTTCGCTGCTCGCGATGTCCGTTTCATCGCTGCGAGCGGCCGAGACCAAAGCCAGCAGTGGAGACTCGCACTTCATCGGCAAAGCCGCGGATGCAAATATGACTGAGATTCAGCTTGCGAAAATCGCGCTCGCTAACGGCCAGAAGCAAGACGTGAAGAACTTTGCCAATCGTATGATCACAGATCATGGGAAAGCCGGGGATGAATTAAAACCGATCGCGCAGGAGATGAACGTGCCGCTCCCGGAGAAAGTAAGTGCGGAACATCAACAGACGATTGACAGATTATCGAAGCTCAAAGGCGAAGAATTCGACAAAGCCTATTCCAGCGCAATGGTGGACGATCACAAGAAAGTCGTCGCGATGTTTGAGAACGCGGAGAGCGATGTTCAGAATTCCGATTTGAAAAAATTCGCGGAGCAAACGCTTCCGACGTTAAAAGAGCATCTCGAACTTGCGGAAAAACTGTGATCACAGATTGCCAGGAAACCGACAAAGAAAACCCCGGTCGCGATATTGATTTCAACCATGCCTGCCAGGCGATGAACGGGCTCTTAATTTGCGGTTGCGATTTATGGGACGGATCATCTCAACGATCTTGTTCATTCTGATTCTGGCTGCGGCTGGCTGGATTTTTCTTGTCTATAGCGGCTCATACGATGTCAGCATGAGCAATCACGATAATGTGCTGGTAAACTGGTCGTTAGACACCGGAACAACGCGTTCCGTTAAGCGACACGCCGCAGACGGATTCCGGTGGGTCTGATATTCTATGAATACGAAAAGAATAATGGCGTTGTGTCTCGCTTGTGGCGCCAGCACGTTTTCGATGCTTCAAGCCGAAACGAGTCAGGCGGAGCTCGCGGCCCAGGCCAATATTAAAAAGAACGAAGCCGAAAGAATTGCGCTTCAGTGTGTGCCGGCGGGTTCGGTGCAAAGCGCGGAGGTCGAGCATGAAAAGGGACACCTCGTGTGGTCGTTCGACATTTCGAAACCCGGCACAAACAATGTCACGGAAGTGCTGGTTGATGCGAAGACCGGAAAGATTTTAAGCGTTTCGAAGGAAACTCCTGCGCAGCAGTCCGCAGAGGAGAAAGTCGATAAATTGAAGCCTTAAAGCAGCCAATCCAGGAGGGCCGGCATTAGTGGAGAAGAATTCATGGCCGAAAAGAACGCTCGGTATTGGAGCATTTTTTCTTCTTGCCGCGTCTCACGGGTTCGCGGCCGATAATTCGCCAGACACAACGGCTCAGTTTCTCGCCGGGTTCGTCGCGCCGGCGGCGAGGGTTGATGCCCCAGTGAGCGACAATCCTTGGGCTATCCACGCATCGGAACTTAGCCGCGAATGGAAACATACCGACGAGCAACTTTCGGCCATTGCGAATTGGGCTCCGGATGCTCTTGGAACCGCGTATCGGGAAGACAGCACGATGTTTTACATGTTTAGCGGGCCGGACTTTCTTTATGCACACGCATTTTTTCCAAACGCGCGCACCTACATCCTTTGTGGGACCGAACCGGTCGGGGCGATTCCTCACCTGGATAAAATTGCACCAGAGGCTTTACCCGGCGTGTTGGCGGAGCTTCGCAAGTCACTGCAATCGGTCCTCGACTGGAGCTTTTTCATTACCAAAGACATGAAGACGGACCTGGCCCACTCGCAGCTGGGCGGGACGATCCCACTGCTTTACGTATTTCTTGCACGGGCGGGTTGCACGATCGATTCCGTCACGCAGGTGACAGTTGATAAAACCGGGGCGGTCTCGGAAGACGGAAAAGGCGAAACGTCCGGAGTGAGGATCGAGTTCACATCTTCCTCGAGCTCACGTCAAACGCTCTACTATTTCTGCAGCGATCTCTCAGATGATGGGATCAAGTCACACCCCGGGTTTCTTCGTTTTTGCGAACAACAGGGCAAAGGAGTGGCGCTCCTGAAAGCTGCCTCCTATTTACTGCATCAGGCGGACTTCTCTCGAGTTCGGGAGTTTCTGCTCGAACGAAGTGATACGATTTTGCAAGATGATTCCGGCGTTCCGCTACGATTCTTTGAGGGGCCTAACTGGACCGTCCGTTACTGCGGCCAGTACAGTGG
>JBAQJG010000216.1:0-5711 GCA_049300145.1 Chthoniobacterales bacterium
GTTCATGCCCTCCAGTTTGCGGTGCCGTTTTTCGTTTTGTCAATAATAAAATTAACGAAACTCAAAATAGCCTCATCTTGGTCGATTCCGGCGTAAACCTGGCAGCAGAATCAGGATCGACGTTCAGCGGTTGAAGAATTCACCACGACGATTGGTCACACGGTATCGATGTCGGATAAAGTTGCGCTGCCGACGGTTCGGTGATCACCCGCCGCCGCATCGGTGACTCGCGCCGATCATCAGCCATCTGCCGGTCGCGGCAAATCCGAATTCGAGGGTGGAGGCTCCTCAAGACGATGCAGGTTTTAATTGTCGAAGACCGTCAGGATAGCCGTGAGCAACTTGAACGGTGCTTAACCCACCGGGATTATGACGTTGCCGCAGCGGGAGATTTACAAAGTTCTTTCGCTTTTCTTCGGCAAACGCTTCGCCAAACTCCCAAACGAGCGCACGTATCATCTGTTCTCGGTTCTTTCTATGGCGCTCCTTTGCCTCCTCGTCCCAATGTCCTGTTCCTGCAACGTGAGCGAATGAACGCGTGTATCCAGATCGAAACCAAAAACGCGAAAACGTTTCATAGCCGTCGGCCGATGATTAGCCGAGTTCTTCCTTTCTCGGCGTCGAAATCAATTTCAACCTCGTTCACGGGACAAGCGCGACACTGTTGAGATGGTTGCTCTATGTAATGAAGAACAAAGGCATCGCACGAATCAATAACGCATTCACTCCTTTCCACCGTGAAAGTTGTTGTCGTCGAACGTCCGCTAAACATCGCGCCGACGGGTTGGAACGTGACATAATTATATCGTGCGACCGTAATCGGTCGCCCCTTATCTTTTAGCAATCGCCGCACCTTGTCGATTCTGCTTGCGACCAGCTCCTCGAAGATTTGTCCGCTCGCCTTTCGAGTCTCAGAACCCGTTCGAATGAATGCGTGCCCCGCGAAATGCGGTCGCTCTGGACTGAATCCAACGACAACAGCAATGATCTCGCTGCCATTCTGCCGTACCACCGTTGGGTGACATCGAATAGAGGGGAAGCATTCTTGCTCAGCCAAGTTGCGGATATCCCGCTGCCGCTTGTCGGCGTTCTCTACGTGGACCGGTTTGCCACTCGGATCTACACCTATAAAGAGAACTGCATGCTCGCCTTCGGACACCGAATTTGCGAATGCCACGATCGTCTTTTTTACTTCGCTTGGATTGTACGATGTCTTCCGCTCGACCCAGTTTGTCTCTGAAGTGCGCATCAGCTCCCGCAGCTCCTCCTCTTTGAGCATATATTCGGTCACACTTCGCCGCTGCCGGTAAAGACCGGTTTCGTTGTGCGCAATGCTGAGAACAAGAAACCGGCTACACCCCCGATGCGTGTCCGAAAGCCGATCGTGAATCGCAGCTCGCCTGCGAGGTTTCCCTCGAAGATCACGACGCCTTTTCTCGAAGTGCCAAGCCATTCCTTAGGCCTGATTTCGGCGCGTACCCCACCTGGCGACTGCATCGTTATAGTTAAGTAAGAGATCGGTCCGCCCTCATTTATGAACTCCCACTCGGCGTGCTCTCCACTCGCCGACCCTCCGCCCCAATTAAAAACCGGCTCAGCCGCCCGCTTTTGCTCTTGTACTTGCAATTCCAAACTGCGTTGCATCACGTAAAACTGCGCCCCAGCGGCGCTGCGCAGCCGCCTAGTTTCCACAGTGTACCAGACCAGGACGACTCCTGTTAGGAACAGGATCGATGTCTGAATCAGCATTAGGAGTTCACTTGTCGTCATTCCTACAGCATCTCCGTCTGCTTGTGCGCCACAGATTCTCTTGCGGCCATGGCGAACGGATTGAGTTGCGGCGGCGCGTCGATTCGCTCTGTGCCGCTTAATAATCCTTCGACCGTCAAAATCTGGATGCGCGGATAATCTTTGTCGTGCCAGAGCTTTGAACTATAGCGACCCGCGTCCGCCGCTTCGGTGCGCATTTGTTTGCTCGGCTTTTCCAGCGTGATGAGAACTCCGCCGGCGGCTTTTTGATTCTCAACATCGCCAAGAAGCGTCGCCATATCGCCACGGTTAACTCCGCCGCCTTTGACCTGCACGATGATCTTCTCGCGATGGACCGGCTCACTACGAGGTAAAGGTTCTTCCTTCACTCGACCTGGAATATCCTTTCGCTCGGTTTCATAATAGTAGAGGAGACCATCGACGCCGCGATCTGCCCCTTTGCCTTCGCCCTCTTTGAGCGGACGCGCACCTATCAATGAGAGCGCCCAATGCTGGAACTGGAACTTGTCTAGTTCAGCAAGTCGCTTCGCGCTTTCGAAATCGGTCGGTTGGCCTTTTTCTTCGAACTCAATTTCCTCCCCGAACGCGTCTTTCAATCGGCGCTTGATCAAATTGATCGCGAGATACGTGACATCAATGCCGATCCATTCGCGCCCGAGTTTCTGCGCGGCGTGAATAGTCGTCCCGCATCCGCAGAACGGATCTAGCACGACATCACCGGGATTCGTCGAAGCGCTGATAATGCGTTCGAGAAGAGCCTGTGGCTTCTGTGTTGGGTAACCCAGTCTCTCCTGCGCTTGCGCACCGATGGGTTTAATATCAAGCCATAAATCTTGCAGTGGAACGCCTTTCATTTCATCTAGATAGCGTTTGTAGGCGGGGACCGCTCCTGGCTTGCTTTGTATTATCCGGCCCGCGTCATACAACTCTTGCATTCGTTCTTTGCTATAACGCCAGTAACGGCTCACTCCTAAGAATTCGTAATAGGGGTTCTTCTTTTTCGGTGACGCCCCACCCGGGGCAGTAATGTCGCCTAGCCTGTACCGTCGCCCGGTGCCGGGTTCGACAAACTTGTAAAAGCTCTCTACGTAACCCTCATCATACTCGCTGAAGATGTGATTCCAGGTCCACTCGTCTGCTTTCGTGTAAAAAAAGATCACGTCATGAATTCGACCATGCTGCCTGCGACCTTGCGCGGCATCGCTATGCGCGCTGCTTCGTTTCCAAACGATTTCAGTCCGGAAATTCCGCGCGTCGAAAATTCCATCGAGTATGAGCTTCAGAAAATGACTGGCCGTCGGATCGCAATGCAGATAAAGGCTGCCGGTTTCTTTCAGCACGCGATGTAGCTCGACGAGCCGCGGCGCCATCATCGCGAGGTAGGCCATCATCGGTGAATTTTTCAGGAAGCTGTGGAAAGCTTCCATCATTTCGACGACGGCGACGTTCTGGCATTGATCGATGAATTCGTGATACGTCTCAGCGGCGTCCGCCCAGCTCCAGGTGTCAGTGAAGGCGTGGAATTGCGCCTGGCTTACTTCGCCGCTCGTCTCGCGAAAGAGAACGTTGTAATCGGCGTTCGAATTAAACGGCGGGTCGAGATAGACAAGATCGACACTCGCATCCGCGAACTCTTTCGTGTTCCGCAACCACGCGAGATTGTCGCCGAAATAAAGCCGGTTCATTGATTCGGAAGTGTAAATTAGAAATTAGAAATTAGAATTTCGGAATGTAGAGCGCTGATTACTCAGCCGGGGGACGCCAGTTGCGGTATCCGAGATAAGCGGGCTTTTGCTGGCGACGGCCGCGCTTTTCGAGTTGTTCGGCCAGCCATTGAAACCATTCCAGAAAATGCGGCCGGGATTGTTCTTCGCGCACCTCTTCCACCCAGGCCCGCATCTTCGACCAAAGTTCGATCGAAACCGCCCCGATCAGTTGTTCAACGAGCGAGAGCGGCATGATGCCCCGAAAGACGAGCAGCCCGACTGGCTCGTAACGGATGCCAAGAGCGAGCCCTGCGTCTTCCATAGCCGGACCGCCGGCGCGCAATTCGGCGGCGCTGGCATTTTTCGGCAGGGCCGAGACCAGTCGGAAAGAGCGGGTGAAATCGGAATCCTGAAACGAGCGCACAAGTTCGGCCGCGGCCTCGGCCTGCCGTTGCAGACGAAATTGACGAATTTGCGCGATCCCGAAAACGATGGCGGCGACTACGGCCGCTGCGCCGATGATCTGGGCCAGGTTTGCGAGGGTCTGAAGGTCCATGCCACGTGCGGCGCAGGATAACACATCTCACCGGTCAGAAGCCAGAAGTCAGAGGCCGGGCAAAAAGTAGAAATTAGAAAACGGAAAAGCGGAAAGCGGGAGACTGATCTCTGAGTTTTGTTTCAACTCCGCGAAGTGCTGTAGGCGCATTACGGATTGCAATTTTTAGGTTCGGCGCAATCATGAAACGAGTAGCGCGGTTATTCATTTCCCGAGCATGTAAATCGTCAACGAGCGCGTATGGAACGTAAACTTGGTTGGTGGCGAAAATACGTTTTCTCAACTGACCACAAGGTCATCGGAATCCAGTATGCGATTTCGGGCTTCGTTTTTCTCTTCTTCGGTTTTTGCCTGATGATGCTGATGCGCTGGCAGTTGGCCTATCCCGGCAAACCGCTGCCGATTATTGGGAAACTGTTCGGAAGTTCTATGCCGGGAGGGGTGATGACACCCGAATTCTACAACTCGTTAGGCACGATGCACGGAACGATCATGGTTTTCCTCGGAATTATCCCAATCGCATTCGCCGGTTTCGGTAACTACATCGTCCCGCTGCAAATCGGGGCGCCGGATATGGCGTTTCCGAAGGTGAACATGTTTAGCTACTGGGCGTTCGTTTTGGGGGCGGTGACGTTGCTGGCCAGTTTTTTTCTCCCAACGGGGGCAGCCGCTAGCGGTTGGTCGTCTTACACTCCCCTGGCCGACATCGAGCACCTGGGTCACGGACACCCGATTCTGACGGGTCAAAGTTTTTGGGAAATCGGAATGGTCTTCCTCGCAACATCGTCCGTCCTCGGTGCAATCAACTTCATCACCAGCATCGTGCAGTTGCGAGCGCGAGGAATGACCTGGATGCGACTGCCGTTCTTCGTTTGGACTCAATTCGTCGCCGCGTTCCTTTTGTTGCTGGCGTTTCCACCGATGGAATCGGGAACGATCATGCAACTGATGGATCGAGTCGCGGGAACGAGTTTTTATTTGCCATCTGGCCTCGTGGTAAACGGCCAGCAAATGGTCGTGGCCGGTGGCGGTGCTCCACTTTTATGGCAGCACCTGTTTTGGTTTCTGATCCATCCTGAGGTTTACGTGTTGGTCCTGCCAGCGATGGGAATCGTTGCCGAGATTGTGGCAAACAATACGCGCAAACCGCTCTGGAGTTACAGGGCGATGGTTTTTTCTGTTTTCGGTATTGGCTTTCTTTCATTCATCGTTTGGGCCCACCACATGTATCTCACCGGGATGGGAAGAGCGGTGAGTTCGTTTTTCCAATTCACTACCGTTTCCATCTCTGTGCCGTCAGTGATTATCTTGAGCGACCTGTTCTTATCGCTTCGGGGCGGTTCGATTCGGTTCCCCGTGCCGATGCTGTTCGCCACCGCTTTCATGCCGATGTTCGGCATCGGTGGCTTAACCGGCATCCCGCTGGCGTTGGCTCCGGCTGATCTCTATCTGCACGATACCTATTATTTGATTGCGCACTTCCATTACCTCGTCGCGCCCGGAACGATCTTCGCCTTATTTGCCGCGACTTATTACTGGTTTCCAAAAGCGACCGGAAGAATGATGAACGAGTTCTGGGGCAAGATTCATTTTTGGCCGACGCTCGTCTTGATGAACGTGATTTTCTTCCCGATGTTTCTCCAGGGAATGCTCGGTATGCATCGGCGTTGGTACGATGG
>JBAQJG010000217.1:0-1629 GCA_049300145.1 Chthoniobacterales bacterium
GCTATGGGTTCTCTCATGAGCGATTCCCTATCAGTAACGGGAGCTTCGATCGGCATGATCGAACGGTATCGAAAATACCTTCCCGTCTTCGACACGACCCCTGTCGTTTCATTGCACGAAGGTTCGACTCCGCTCATTCCCTCGCCCCGCTTGAGCTCGATCGTAGGTCGCGGCTGCAAGGTTTACCTCAAATACGAGGGGCTGAATCCGACCGGCTCCTTTAAAGATCGCGGAATGACCGTTGCGGTGAGCAAAGCCATTGAAGGAGGGGCGAACTTGATTATGTGCGCTTCAACCGGGAATACCTCGGCATCCGCAGCGGCGTATGCTGCGCGCGCCGGCATTCGATGCGCCGTGCTCTTGCCGGCGGGGAATATCGCGATGGGCAAACTTGCCCAGGCATTTGTGTACGGGGCCGTGGTGATCGCCCTCGAAAGCAACTTTGATCAGTGCCTGAAGCTAATACGCGAGCTGTCGACCGAACCGGGCATTGCTGTAGTTAACTCTATCAATCCATACCGCCTTGAGGGGCAGAAAACAGCGGCGTTTGAAATCGTCGATGCACTAGGTGATGCGCCGCATCTCCATCTATTGCCAGTAGGAAACGCCGGAAATATCACCGCGTATTGGAAGGGGTATGTCGAATACCATGGCCTGAATCGGGCGACGCATCTTCCGCGGATGCTCGGATTCCAGGCTGCGGGTGCCGCGCCAATCTATTATGACCGCCTTATCGAACATCCCGAAACCGCTGCATCCGCGATTCGGATCGGAAACCCGGCGAGCTGGAAAATGGCAAAAGTGGCGTTTGAAGAATCCGGTGGAGCCATCGAGATTGTTTCCGACGAACACATCTGTGCAGCCCAAAGCTGGTTAGCATCCAACGAAGGCGTATTTGTGGAACCCGCTAGCGCTGCCTCCGTGGCAGGCCTAATGAAATGTTGCAACCAGCCCGCCTGTGTTCGTTGTCCGCTGCCCGGGGTTCCCGACAATGCCATGATCGTCTGCACACTGACCGGCCACGGTCTTAAAGATGTCGCTTCAGTGCTGAACGATCGCGTGAAACCCGTGTCTGCCCGGTCCGACAAAGCGGCAATTCTATCGATTCTAGAAAAGGCAAGATGAGTTTGATCGTACAAAAGTACGGCGGAACTTCTGTCGGGACTCCGGACCGTATCCTGAAGGTTGCTAGACGTATCTTGCAAGCCCGGCAAACCGGCAACCAGGTCGTTGCCGTGGTTTCGGCCATGTCCGGGGTTACTGATAATCTGATCAAGCTCGCCGGCCAGGTAGCGCCCCAGCCGACTGAACGCGAGATGGACGTCTTACTAGCTACCGGCGAACAAACCACGATCGCGCTGACGGCGATGGCAATCAACGGCCTGGGTGGACATGCGGTGTCTTTGACGGGTGCTCAGGCCGGAATTGTTACCGATGGGGTTCACACGAAGGCGAAAATCGCAGACATCACCCCAAAACGCATTCACACCTTTTTAGACGCCGGCAGCATCGTGATCGTTGCAGGCTTTCAAGGTGAGAGTCTTGAGGGCCAAATCACTACACTCGGACGTGGCGGCTCCGACCTCACTGCGATCGCTCTCGCGGCCGCCATCAGAGCCGATCTTTGCC
>JBAQJG010000218.1:0-5548 GCA_049300145.1 Chthoniobacterales bacterium
CGCCTCGGACGAGCCGGCACGGAGGTCGCCATCCCGTGGGATAACGCCCGATGGCGCACGCCTCATGCTACTGTGCCTCCCGTGAAGAGTTTCAAACCGGGGCAGCGGCATGCCCTTTCGCCGAGCCACTATCTCTTTGCCACTGTTTTGCTGGTCCGGATAATTGTCCTACTGCGCCTTACAAGCTCGCCTTTCCTCCTGCCCAATTCCGGGGACATGCATTTTTACAATGAATGGGCCCAACGAATTCTTCACGGACAGGTAAATGAGCACCACGCCTTTTACGGTTTGCCACTTTATCCCTATCTCCTGGCCTGTCTCTACGGGCTATTTGGCTACAGCCCATTCATTCCCGGATTCCTCCAAGCGATTCTGGACGGCGGGACTGCGGTGCTCCTTTACAAGCTGGCGGTAAAGATTTTTAGTAACCCCGCGGCGCCCACCCGCCCCGCAGTGGACGGCAAGGCGAGGTTGGGCGTCGCGGAGCCAGAAAGTAACGCGCGGAATTTTTTCAATCGCTATCGCGGCGAATGCATCGGGCTCTTAGCGGCTTTCGGCTGGGGATTTTTCCTTCCGGAAGAGGCTTACTCCGGCATTCTCATGCCGGCGGCTGGCCTTGTCTTCGTTTTTTGGTTCGTTGTTTGGCAAATCGTCCGCCGCGGCGACGCGCCCACTTCGCTTGGGCTATTGCTCTTGGGCGTGCTGATCGGGTTCACGGCGATGGGGATCGCCACGATTCTGTTTCTCGCGCCACTTCTCCTCGCTGCACTGTTCTTCAAGTGGAAGTGGACGGGAGACACGCGCAATGTTTGGCTTGCCAAAGGTACGGCCGCGGCCCTAATATTGACCGGCATCGGAATTGGCGCGTCGCCTTGCTGGATTCATAACTACTTCATCGCGCGCGATCCGGTTTTCCTTTCCGCGCACAGCGGCGTCAATTTTTGGATTGGCAACAATCCGCTCGCCACCGGGTATCCGCGCTTTCCGCCCGGCCTGCACGCGGGCCAAAAAGCGATGTTGGAGGATTCGATCACCACCGCCGAAAAGGCAGCTGGTCGATCGCTGAAGCGCTCGGAAGTATCTGCCTACTGGTCGGAAAAGGCGCGAGCTTACATCAAAAACAACTTCGGGGCCTGGCTCAAATTGCTCTTTGTCAAAGCTGGCAACTTCTGGAACGCGTTCCAATACGACGATCTCAGCATCATCACGATTCTGCGCGACCAAAACGTAATTCTGCCCGGTCTGAAATTTGGCTTGGTCGCGGCGCTGGCGCTTCCAGGGTTTCTCTTCGCCCTTGCAAAATATCCGCTTTCGCGCTGGGTGGCCGCGGCCGTTTTACTGCACATGGCGTCACTTCTAACGGTTTTTGTCACCGAACGATACCGTGTCGCCGCAGTTCCGGGACTGTTGTTAGGCGCCTCGTTCGGGCTATCGGAATTATGGCAAAGCTGCTTCAGGGCGAAATATTTTCGCGCTGCTCTTTACCTGATCCTTGTTCTCGCCGCGACCCTGTTCGTTTCAATTCCGCAAAAGGATCCGGGGCTCTGGGCGCTCGATGCTTACAATGCCGGATGGCAGGCTCTTCAAACGAACAATCAGCCTCTGGCTGAGAAGAAGTTAAAAGTGGCGTATGCGTATGCGCCCGAGAACGCGGAAGTAAATTTTGCCCTCGGCAATCTGCGTCTCGCCCAGGGAAACAATCCAGCAGCGGAATCTTATTATCTTGCCACTCTTCGTCTCGATTCAAACCACGAAGGCGCCTACAACAATCTTGGCATTTTGGCCCTGGAGGAAAAACACTGGAGTCGCGCGGCCGAGTTTCTTGCCAAGGCTGTGCAACAGGATCCGGGCGACTCCAAGACCTATTACTTGATCGCGCAGGCGCAGTTCCACGCGCGTGATTTTCAAAATGCCAGCCTTGCCATCGCCCGCGCGATCGAGCTCGATCCGGCAGAGCCTCAATTCCACCTCTTGAGCGAGGAGATCCAACGCGCGCAGACCACAGAGTCACCGTAGATGACATCCCGGCCGGGCAACCTTGATGCTTGGGCACCGAAGCTGCTGGAACGGGGGCAGTGAATCCGGTTCAGAGCATCGACTTCGCCGTCGCGAGGTCATCACACGAAGAAATCGGCTTCCTCGCTCAGTCTCGCAGATACAGAAATCTCTGGATCGTCGGGTTCGGGCTAATGGGCCTCATGCTGAAGCTCGTGATCGCGTTTAACACTTTCGGCTCAACCGACGCCGTAGTCTTCTATACCTTCGCAAAAGCGCTGAGCAAAGAAGGGCTGGAATTCACATACCGGCACAGCATCTTGTTTAACCATCCGCCGCTGACCGCCCATTATTTACAGCTGATCTTCTATCTGGATCATCAAGCATTTTTCCAGGCGAGCGGGTTGACTTTTCCCGTGCTGCTTCGGTTGCCCGGCATTCTCGCTGATTTTGTTGTATTGCTGGTTTTATTGGAAATTCCCAAGAAGCACGCGGAGATAACGATTCCGACTTGGGCGCTGGCGCTCTTCGCGCTTAGTCCTGTCTCGCTGATGGTCTCCGGTTTTCACGGCAACACCGATCCGATCATGGTCATGTTCCTTGTTCTGGCCTGTTACATGTGCCTCAGAAACAAACCTGCTCTGTCCGGATTATTCCTTGCGCTAAGCTGTCAAATTAAGATTGTACCGCTGCTTTTCGTTCCGATTTTCTTTTTCTTTTGGTACTACCGCGGTATCGGTGCCCGATTTTTGCTGCCGTTTGCTCTTGGCTTACTCCTCTCCTGGTCCGAAGCGCTTTCAAAATTCCCCGCGCTCTTCATCAAGAACGTCCTATCCTATAGCGGATTTTGGGGAATCTGGGGGATCACCTACTGGTTGCGATTAACCGGGCTGCCCGAATTTAAGGTCGTAAACTTCTTTCACCTTCCTGTGCTGGAACGCGTCGTTATCACGATCCTTAAATTGGTTATCATTGCCGCTGTTCTGCTGATTGCATGGCGACGTCGAAAACTGAGCGGTAAGAGATTGTTCGACTCGCTGGCTTATGCGTGGATCATTTTTTTTGTGTTCGCGCCCTCTGTCAGCGTCCAATACTTGGTCTGGCTCGCGCCGTTTGTGCTTGTGCTTTCTCCCGTATTCTATGGCTGGCTTGCGGCGAGTAGCTCGCTGTTTCTATTCTTCTTTTACAATGTTACCGCCGGCGGGTTTCCGTGGTATTTCGCGATGTCGACCAATGAACTCAACACCGTTTGGACGCCATGGTCGCTCTGGCCGTGGCTGGTCTTGATCGCGGGATTGGTCGTGCTGTGGCATGAAGCGAAACGCGCGAATCCGTCCCTCCGTCTTTTCAGTTTGCGCCCTGTCAATGCGTAAGAGAACTGGGTTGGTTGCACGACCGCGATTAGGCGTGAATCCATCGTGCGAGATATCGCTGCGACAAGCGTAACAGTCCTCGCGGCCTTCCTTTTCGCCCTTTGGACGTGCGGATCATCTGCCCGCTGATATCGCCCTGCGCGAATTTCATCCTGAGGCGTTGGCGGCGCCGGTGCCCTTGCTGATGTGCGACGCGCGCCCTCTCCCGTCCCTGTCCAAACACTGGCTTTGGTTCATCGCGGTGCTTGCCTGCAAGGAAAATATGGCTCCGTGCTCGTCACCTAGTGTGCGGGGCATGCGGTACCGGACCGCAAGCACATTCACGGGACGAAAGGATTCTACTCCGGCCGTTCCGTAGGGTTCCCGAGAATGCGATAGGAAGAGATCAGGGAACAATCGGCGTTTGTTTCCAACCTTGGAACACGCTGAGTTCCATGTCTTCATATTGCTGCACGTTTGCATTCTCCGACACCGAGACGTCGATCCTACCCGCGCCGGTCGCGTTGAGGCGCAGGAAGTGTCCCAGTTGGTGTTCCCAAACCGTACGGTAGTCAGCAAAAAGTTGCCAATCCGCACGGAAGCCACCACGCCAATGGCCGCCTGCATCTTGGTAGGCCGGCGGGAGAGTAGGTGGAACTTCATCGGGATTGGGAAACGGGATAGAGCCAACGAGGAAAATCCGGTGGCCGGACCGCAGCACATTCTCCATCCGCGCCAGAACAGGACCTAGCGGATTCGCGGAGGTCATCTGACGAAGCACAAGATCGTAGCGATGAAAGCGGTGATCGGTGATCGGAGGAAGGGTCATCACCTCCGCCGGTCCGCGATAGTAACGGCACAGGGGGATTGCACACTCCCAAGGCGGGACCACGATCAGGTCGTCCTTTGTCGTCAGTTGCTGGAGCCGTGCCCCGATCAAGTCCATATTCGTATGGCGCGTCGGTAATTCTTTCCAAGCCGGGCGGACTGCCACGCAGAGCAGCAGAAACGCCACGGCGAGGCGGACGACACGCAATGCGATTCTCGGTTTGCTGTCAACGGGCCACGCTCCGAAGAGAACCTCCAGAGTGCAAGCGGCGAACGCGACTAACGTGATGTAATACCAAGGTTGGGTCACGTAGTTCAAAACCCGGAGAAATCCTGTGTAACCAGCAACTCCCATCGCGAGCGTCACGGCGGCAAGGAGCACCGTCGACGGAATACTGTGAGATGAGCTTTCCGGCTTCCGCCGGCCGTTTGCCCAAACGCCAGCCGCAAAACCCAGACCAACGATTACCAACCCCGGCCACAACCAGATGCCGAGCGGACTGGGCGAGCCGAGCACGTCGCAAACGCGCGCCCACAGCCAGGCGAAATCCACGGGATAGCTCACGAGGATTTTCCACGCCCGCATCCGGTGCATCATCGGCATGTACGGCAACAACGAAGCGGCCGCGAGTATGCCGATGCCGAGAACGATGCCCAAGGTACGCCAGGCGCGCGCCCGGATTGCGACTGCCATCGCGCCGGCCGCGATCGCCAGCAAGAGAACAGAGTTATAATAAAGGCATTGGACGCTGAGCAGCGCGAGGAGGGTTGCCACCGTGATGCGACCCGTGGTGGGCGGAGCGGGCGAATCGACCAACCGCCAAAAGCTCCGCAGCGTCAGTAGAATGAGAAGGATCCCGAGCCCATAAGCACGCGTGGAGTCGCCATAGCGGATGAGCATTGGATTCAATCCAATGAGCGCGAAGGAAAGCACCGGCCACTTGATGCCGAAGGAGCGGGCGCTCGCCCAGAGAGCTCCCAAAATTCCGAGCCCCGTGATCAAGCCTAGGACGCGCAGAGCAAGGTCGTTATCTGCTCCGAATATCCCCGTCCATCCGCGGAGGACCGCGAAGAACAGCAAGGGAAAGGAATCGTAATCGAGAACGCGCCATATCTCCGCGAAAGAGTGAAGAGTGGCGAGATTGACGCTGTTCGCTTCATCGCGCCACAACCCGCCCACATTAGTGGCGAATCGAACGTGAAGCGCTGTCACGAGCAAAGCCAAGAGCGCTACTGCGGCGCACTCCAGACGATTCAGCCAAAGGGTCCCTGGTCGGTTGCGATTCGAAAACGGGGGAAGCGTGACGACTGTCGAGACGGAGGGCGACTCAGAGCCGGGTGCCGGCAACGTAGATGAGCTCACCGTTTACAGC
>JBAQJG010000219.1:0-5794 GCA_049300145.1 Chthoniobacterales bacterium
GTCTATGACCGTCGCTCGACTCTCTTGAAAGAATGCGACGGTCACAGACCGCCGCTACAACTATTGGCTCTCTTCGCGACGATTGCGTTGCTTCCGTCTGCTATTTGGTATTGGCACGCACATCAGATCGCCGGGAGATTTTATCCGCATCATTTTTTCGGCGCGGGTGGAATTCAGATTATGAATGCGAGTTGGTATTGGCAGATTTTGAAACAAATAACAACTTCGAGCCTCACACCTTTGCTTTTCGCGCTCGCACTCCTCGGGACGTTCGTCGCAAGATCGGGCGCGCTTGCGCGGCTTTTTCATTGGTGGCTCGCGGCGATGGTTATCTTCATCATTGTAGTTGGCTACGGCAATCGACATCAATGGTACCAATTGCCGCTGGTGCCGATCGCCGCAGCCTTCGGCGGCGCCGGGTGCGCATTTGTCGGATCAAAAATTTCTGCGAAAAAAATTAGGGTCCCGTTGTCGATTCTACTGGCCGCTCTATTTGCGGCGCTTGCGTTCGCACGCGTGCGACCGTTGTATCAATCTCCTTCCTCAGTCGCACTGCGCGATCTCGGTTTGGAATTAAATCGTATGACGCCAAAGAATTCGTTGATCGCCGCGGCCGACAATGGCGACCCGACCGTTTTTTACTATGCTGAACGCAAAGGCTGGCATTTTCCGGAGAAGGAGGGCATCTACAACGGCGAGCCGAGGGAGACCGCGCAGGCGATTGCCGATCTAGAACAGTTGAGGAGTGGGGGTGCGAATTATCTCGTTTTTACGAAGGACACAAAGTGGTGGCTGGATTACTACCGCGCGTTCGCACAGCATCTCGCCGAAAATGCGACGCTGATGGAAACGACTTCCGGATTCAAAATCTACGAATTGAAATCGGTGAAAACGTCCCCATGAAAATATCGGATCTTGTCATTCGCCCGGCCACGGTTGCCGATATCCCAATCATTCTGGACTTGATCCGCGAGCTGGCAACGTACGAACGCGCGCCAACTGAAGTCACTGCGGCTGAGGAAGAGCTGGTCGATGTCTTATTCGGTCCGCGACCTGCCGCGGAAGTTTTACTGGCTTTTGAAGAAGAGACGCCGGTCGGATTCGCGGTCTTCTTTCGCAACTTTTCGACATGGCTCGGCCGGCCCGGGCTCTATCTCGAAGATTTATTCGTTAGGCCGGAACAACGCGGCAAAGGTTATGGCCGGGCGCTGCTTGTGCATCTGGCAAAAATCGCGCACGAACGCGGCTGCGGCCGGATGGAGTGGGCGGTGCTCGATTGGAACGAACCGGCGATTCAGTTCTACAAGAAACTGGGAGCGGCGCCGTTGGACGAGTGGACGGTGTTCCGCTTAACGCGCGACGGCATCGCCAAGCTCGCTGGAAAGTAGCCCCGCTACTTGGAGCAAGTAGCGGGGCACACTTAAGAATGAAGCACGAACAGACGAAGATCGAAGATTATGCGTTTTTGAGCGATACGCAGACCGCCGCGCTGGTCAGTCGCGATGGCTGTGTGGATTGGCTTTGCCTTCCTCGCTTCGATTCCGGTGCCTGCTTCGCGTCGTTGTTAGGCACCCGCGACAATGGCCACTGGCGGTTTTGGCCGAAAGAAAAGATCGAGAGAACGACTCGCCGATATCGCGGAGATGCGTTGATTCTTGAAACGGAGATCGAAACGAAAAGGGGCGCCGTGCGCCTGGTCGATTTCATGCCGCCGCGCGGCGAAAATCCCGACATCATCCGCATCGTCGAGGGAATTAGCGGTGAAGTCGCGATGCAGATGGAGCTGATCATCCGGTTCGATTACGGGCGCACCATACCGTGGGTGCGAACGGGGCATGGCGGATTGGAAGCGATCGCCGGTCCGAACGGACTCATTTTGCGCACGCCGGTCAAAATGCGGGGCAAAGATTTGACCACGGTCGCCGAATTCACTGTCGAAAAAGGCGATCGCGTTCCGTTTGTGCTTACCTGGTTCGCATCGCATTCCAAGCCTCCGAAAAAAGTGACCCCGGACCACGCGTTGCGCGACACGGAAAGATATTGGAAAAGATGGGCGAAGCGCTGCCACCGCAAAACTCCGTGGCATGACGCGGTCGTTCGTTCGCTCATCGTCCTCAAAGGCCTGACGTATGCCCCGACCGGTGGGATCGTTGCCGCGGCGACCACATCCTTGCCCGAGGAAGTCGGCGGCGTGCGCAATTGGGATTATCGCTACTGCTGGTTGCGCGATGCGACTTTTACGCTCGTCGCCCTGGTCGGCGCGGGTTATCACGACGAAGCAAAGAGCTGGCGTGAATGGCTCTTGCGCGCGATTGCCGGCAGCGCCGATCAAATGCAAATCATGTACGGCGTGCGCGGCGAACGCCGTCTGGAAGAGTTCGAGGTTTCCTGGTTATCGGGTTATGAAAACTCGAGACCGGTGCGCGTCGGCAACGCTGCCTCCAATCAATTTCAGCTCGATGTCTATGGCGAAGTGTTGGGCACGATGTATCGGGGGCACGAGGCCAGAATCGAAAACCGCGAGACCGATTGGCGCCTGCAAGTCGCCTTGATAAATTTTCTCGAATCAAATTGGAACAAGCCGGATAACGGAATTTGGGAAGTGCGCGGCGGCCCGAAACATTTCACCCATTCCAAAATGATGGCGTGGGTGGCCTTCGACCGTGCTGTTAAACTGGTGGAGGAATGCGGATGCACGGCCACAGGAAATGTCGGCCGGTGGAAGAAAATTCGCGATCAAATCCATGCAGAAGTTTGCGCGCGCGGATACAGTACGAAGAAGAAAGCTTTTACTCAGTTTTACGGATCGGATGCTCTCGACGCGAGTTTGCTTATGATGCCGCTTGCGGGGTTCCTGCCATTTACCGACAAGCGAGTGCGCGGGACAATCGAGGCGATCCAACGCGAGCTCATGCGAGATGGTTTCGTGCTTCGCTATCGCCCCGAAGAAGAAGGCGTTGATGGATTGCCCGGAGGTGAAGGCGTTTTTCTGCCCTGCTCATTCTGGCTGGCCTCCTGTTTGCATCGCATTGGCCGCAAAAAGGAAGCGCGCGAACTTTTCGAGCGTTTGCTCGATGTACGAAATGATCTCGGATTGCTTTCGGAAGAATACGACCCGATCGGCAAACGGCAGCTCGGCAATTTTCCGCAAGCCTTCTCGCACGTCGCGCTGGTAAACACCGCGCAAATCTTAGGCGAAGAAAAAGGGCTCGCGCCTCACGCCGGCAAATAATCAGTTAGTCGCCAATCGAACGGACTCGTCCCGTGGCGAGCCGGCGCGCTTCGTTCGGCCCGGACCGCTCTCGTCCGTAACCGATGCTGCGCTCGCTGGAAATAACCAGAAAGCTTTGGAGCTGACCCTTGGTTGCGCACAATCAGATTCGGCGGTTCGGGAAAAAAAAGAAAAAAGAGCGTGACATTCACTTGGCCGTTCCGGTAGCATCATGCGCAAAAGGTAAGAGATTTTTTTACCTCGTCAGAATACAGAGAAAGAAAATTTCCCAATGAAAAGAAGTCCCCATAATGAAAAGGGGAGATGCTCGGGCAAAAAAATGAAAGCTATTAAAACAAAACTTACATCCAAACCGGGCCCGCTACGGCGTGCCGTCTCAATGCTTCTCTTTGGCGCCGCTGCTGCGGCTGCGCTTTGGGCCTTAAGCCAATCGCACGCACAGGGTCAGAGTGCTGCCCTCAGCAAGATTGCTCCCTGGGTCCTCCAACATACTTCCGATGGCAAGCAGGCGGAGTTTCTGGTTGTCCTTAGTGAGCAGGCCAATTTGAGCGGCGCAGAGGCGCTGACAACAAAGCAGGAGAAAGGCCGCTACGTCCGCGACGCGTTATGGAACAAAGCGCAGACGACCCAGGCGCCGCTTCTGACCTGGTTGCGGGAGCGTAACATCGAGCACCGCTCTTATTATATAGTCAATTTTATCTGGGTGAAAGGAGACCGTAATGTTGCGTTGGAGTTGGCGGCGCGGCCAGATGTTCTGCGCATCGAGGGTAACCCAGTAATCCATAATGACCTGCCTCAACCTGGTCCTGTCGAGAAGGCGCCTCCGCAACCTAATGCACCAGCCACAGTCGAACCAGGAATCACTTACACGCACGCACCGCAGGTGTGGGCGCTTGGGTACTTCGGACAGAACATTGTTATTGCCGGCGCCGACACCGGCGTTCGCTGGACGCATAACGCGCTTAAGCCTCAGTATCGTGGGTGGGACGGCACAACCGGGCATCACGATTACAATTGGCACGACAGTATTCACGACAGCGTCGGCAACCCTTGCGGGAACGATTCGCCGTTCCCTTGCGACGACTTCTTCCACGGTTCTCATACCATTGGCACAGCGATAGGCGATGACGGTATGGGCAACCAGATCGGTATGGCGCCCCACGCAAAGTGGATTGCCTGCCGAAACATGGACCAGGGTAACGGCACACCGACCAGGTACCTCGAGTGCATGCAGTTCTTCCTTGCGCCTTACCCAGTGGGTGGCAATCCAAATCAAGGCGATCCCACCCTGGCTCCGCACATCACTACGAATTCCTGGACCTGTCCAGCTTCAGAAGGTTGTTCGGTTAACACGCTGGAAGTGGGAGTGCAGGCGCAGCGCGCCGCCGGGATCATCATGGTGGTCGCCGCCGGTAACGCAGGCCCGGCGTGTTCAACGGTCTCGACTCCGCCGGGGACCTCCGGGTATGTTTATTCCGCTGGCGCGTTGAACACCGGCACCGATACGATTGCTTCATTCAGCAGCCGCGGTCCGGTCACAGCCGATGGGAGCAACCGGCTCAAGCCCGACCTTAGCGCACCGGGCACGGGCACTCGCTCGGCGAGCAATTCATGCGACACTTGTTATACCACCGCCAGTGGCACATCGATGGCCACGCCGCATGTGGCCGGAGGTACGGCGCTGCTCCTTTCCTCCAACACATCACTCATCCATGATTGGGCGACGAGCGAAGGATTGCTCAGCAATAATGCAGTTCATATTCTGAATGGTACTTGTGATGGCGGCACTCCAGTCGTTCCAAATAACACTTACGGCTGGGGCCGAATAGATATATTCGCCGCGGCGCAGCAAGCTCTCTTGTTGCCCGAGCTAACCACGGCGGTTTCGCGAAGAATGCACGGCGCCGCGGGGACTTTCGATATTCCTCTGCCGCTATTTGGCCAACCGGGAGTGGAATGTCGCAGCACCGGCGGCAACTATACGCAGGTATTTACCTTCAGTACTAACGTCGTCAGCGGCTCAGCCGCAGTGACCGGCGGCACGGGCACCGTTTCGGGAAACCCGACGTTTTCGGGCAACACTATGACCGTCAATCTCACTGGAGTTATCGATGTCCAAAAAATCACTGTTACGCTAACCAACGTGAGCGATCCGAACGGGCACATCCTGCCGGAGACTTCGGTGAGCATGAACGTTCTGGTCGGCGATGTGAATGGGAATAAAATCGTTAATGCCACCGACGTTGCGTTGGTAAAATCGCAAGTTGGTCAAGCGGTCACCGGCTCCAACTTCCGCGAGGACGTGAACGCCGATGGTTCGATCAGCAGTAGCGATGTCGCCCTGACCAAATCGCATGTCGGCGATGGTCTCCCATAAACGTGACCTTTGATGTGCGCTGGCCTAACGAAAAGCGAGTTGAGCGCGGGCTGACCGATCGTTTCGATGAGATGCGGGGAAATAAATGGCGGATATAACAATTTGGCTTAAGCCGCGTTTCGTAAATCCACAAAAAAATGAAAGCTATTAAAACAAAACTTACATCCAAATCGAGGCCGCTACGG
>JBAQJG010000220.1:0-3936 GCA_049300145.1 Chthoniobacterales bacterium
GTTTGCATCCCGATCCCCGGGCAAATCGACATCGCAGGTGGTTTAGCGCCAATAGGTGCGAAAGAGAATAGCCTAGCGTTTCAACGCTGGGTCACCATGCCGGTTACGGCCGACTCCCGGCAGGGACGACAGAATCAATCGAGTATTCGTTCGTCGGAATCTGATCCATGCTTGCGAAGCATCGTCTTGAATTCCTCGCGAAATGAACGCGGCCGATGATGCTCGGCCTGGTTTTTGATATAGCTGACGGTCATGTGGACGTGATCCGCGACTCCGCCAATCGCCAACGTCTTCATTTTATTCTCTTTCGCGATGCCGCTGAGATACGGCCAAAGACGCTCGTGCAAATCTGAAGTAAGGAAGGGTTGACGATTCTTTGTGCTCCAAACGCAGTGGACGAGACAGCTTGTGAACGAATGCATAATTCTTTCATCCCTGTCGGGACTCGGGGCTTATATCATGTTTGCCCAGCGTTAAAACGCTGGGCTATTTTCAGGAGATCATATTAAACATTTGCAGCTATCTATCCTGCGTTTATAAGCACATCCAGAGTCGGAAAGGAAATTTATGAGTCAATATCTCGACAGCATCGACAATGACATCGCGGACAAACATCTGTTGAAACATCTGTTTTATCTTGCCTGGACGCGCGGTGAGCTGAGCAAAGACGCACTCGGGGATTATGCGCGACAATATTATCATCATGTTGCGGCGTTTCCGACGTATCTCTCAGCGGTGCACGCGAAATGCGACGACCAACGGACGCGGAAACAACTTCTCAACAATTTGATCGACGAAGAAGCTAGCTCGCCGAATCATCCGGAATTGTGGCTAAAGTTCGCAAATGGCCTCGGTGTTTCCGATGTCGATATCCAGACTACGGAGAAGCGACCGGAGACAAAGAACTTGATCGAAACTTTTCGATCGGCTTGCCGCGATGGATCGACTGCGGAAGGTCTTGCCGGGCTTTATGCGTACGAAAGCCAAATTCCTGCGATCTGCGAATCGAAGATCGACGGGTTGAAGAAACATTACGGCTTCACCGATCCGGAACATTACCGTTACTTCAGCGTCCACCGAGAAGCTGACCGCGAACATTCTGCGGCTGAGCGCAAAATGCTCGGCGCGTACATCGACGATCACAACATCGACAACGTACGTGCATCTGTGCGCCGCGTCCTCGATGCGCTTTCGGAAATGCTTTCCGGCGTTTGCCGGCGCCACGCCATCGCCTGTTGATCGGTCACCTGGGCGTGATGCCTTCGGCAAGATCGACATGGAACGTTTGTTTTACTTTGAGACTGCCGAACGTTAGATCCGCGTTGTAATCGCCGCCGGGCAACAGCCGTTTCGGATCGTCGCCGCCGTACTCGGTACTTACGTCTTTGGTCGGTCGCAGGTCCCAATTCAATCGCGTGAAACCGGGCGTGCCCGGCGCTTTGAGGTTTGCGACGGGCTCTCCAGTTGACTTTGTGACCGCGATTTTGATTTCGTCGCCGGTGAATTCTTTCACCCAAACAGTGAAGAGTGCGCCGTCGGCGGGATTTTGGCCACGATAAATTCCTTTGCCGTTCGAATCGACGAACCCCGGCTGGAGATAGGCGCCGGTCACAGGGCGCACGCTGAATAAATGCACGGGCTTCGCCGCGATCTCCGGCGTGAATTCGCGGAATGGCACGCTGTCATCGAGAACGGCGATGCTCCGGCCGTGGGTCGCGATCACTAGGTCCGATGTGCGCGGATGAATCTGAATGTCGTCCACGCGTACCCGCGGAACGTCGCCGATCCGGACCCAATGCGTGCCTTGATCGAACGACGCAAATAATCCGAAATGCGTTCCCGCGTAGAGCAGTTTAGGATTGACCGGATCTTCGCGCACAACTTCCACTGGATCGTTCGCCGGAAGATCGCCGGTAACGTTCTGCCATGTCGTGCCCAGATCGGCAGTGCGCAAAATCATCGAGCGGTCATCGCCAGTGCGATAGGCGTTCGTGGCGAGATAGCCAACCTTCGGGTCCGCATTGCCGGGCTCAATGCGCACAACCCATTGGCCGCGCGCCGGCTCCGGCAAGTTGTTCGTTAGCTCAGTCCATTTGCCACCGTCATTTTCCGTGATCCAGAGGCGACCATCATCCGTGCCTGCCCAGAGCAAACCGGCGCGTTTTGGCGACTCAGCGAGTGAAAAGACGACGCCGTAATTTTCGGCGCCGCTTCCAGTTGTGTTTGTGCGCGTGGGGTCGTTGTGGGTGAGGTCCGGGCTGATGACCGAATATTTTTCAGCGCGATCCGTCAGGCGGAAAACGTGATTGCCGCCCAAATAAATCACGCCCGGCTCGTGACGACTCATGATCAGCGGCGAGTTCCAATGAAAGCGATACCTCGGCCCACCCTCGGTGGGCTCTGGTCGCAAACGGCGGAGCTCGCCGTTGCGGAGATTGATGCGGTGCACTTCGCCTTGCTGGCTTTCGGCATAAAACGTGTCGCGATCGGTTGGATCGAACAAAACGTAAAAACCGTCCCCGCCGGCGAGAGCGGTCCAGTCACAGTTGCGAATGGCTTCCTTACTTTGGACGCCACTTGGCCCGACCCAATTTTCGTTGTCCTGAAGTCCGCCCGCGATCCGGAAGTAGGGTTTCGAATCGTCCAGCGAGATCCGGTAAAATTCCCCGGAGGGAATTTTGTTCAAATGGTCCCAATTTTTTCCGCCGGCGAAACTTTGGTAAAGCCCACCGTCGGTTCCGAGTAACAGACGCAGGCAAACGGGTGGCTTCGGCGGCTTATTCTTGTCCTCGGGCTTTGGCGGCTTCGGTGGAGGGGCTGTGCCCGGTTGAATTGCCATGGCATGGCAGTCAGGATGCACATTTTCGGATAGATCCTCGCGGAAATTTCTCCCGCCGTCATCGGAAACGAGCAATTCGAATTCGAGCAAGTAAACGCGGTGATCGTTTGCCGGATCGATTCTGATCTGGCTAAAATAAAACGGACGCGGATCCATCGCGCTCATCCGTGTCCATTTTTCGCCGCCGTCTTCCGATCGAAACACCCCGCCACTCTTGCTGCGCAAATCGGTGAGCTGGCCCGTGCCGCCCTCATAGCTTTGCACGACCGCCATCACGACTTTCGGATTGCTTACACTGATCGCGAGACCGATGCGGCCAGTCTGTCCGGGCAAGCCGCCGCTGAGTTTTTTCCAACTGACGCCGCCGTCCGCGCTTTTGAATATTCCGCCCACGTCTTCGCCGCCGGTGACGCTCGGACCGGATGAAAAACTCCACGGCGTTCGCTGCCGCGCATACAATGCAGCATAAACAATTTGCGGGTTGGCTGGATCGAGAATCACATCACCGCAGCCGGTGTGCCCGTTATGCGGCGCGGGCGCTTGCAAGATTAGGTTCCATGTCTTGCCGCCGTCAGTTGTTTTAAAGAGACCGCGCTCGCCGCCCTCCGTCCACAAATTGCCCATCGCGGCCACGTAAGCGACTTCGGGCTTCTTTGAATCGACAACGATGCGCGCGATCGCACGGCTATTCGTAAGCCCGACATTTTGCCAATTTTCGCCGCCATCAGCGGATCGATAAACGCCGTTTCCCCAATCGGAGGAATTGCGATCGTTCGCTTCGCCGGTGCCGACCCAAATTGCATCGGAATTCGATGGCGCAATCGCAATAGCTCCAATCGAGAGCGCCGACTGCTTGTCGAAAATTGAATCGAAGGTCACACCGTTGTCATTCGTTTTGAAAACGCCTCCGTGTCCGAGGCCGACATAGAAAATAAATGGATTGCGCGGATCGATTACGATGTCCGAAACACGGCCGCCCATCACCGCCGGGCCGATTGCGCGCGCCTTTAAGTTTTTGAAAAGCACATCGCTAAGCTGTGGAGGCGCCATCGCCGACGATGTTGGAGTCGCCGCTGAGGACAGTGGCGGCGTTGTAC
>JBAQJG010000221.1:0-1576 GCA_049300145.1 Chthoniobacterales bacterium
GCTCCGACTAGCCGCAGAATCCGCTGATGCGTGCACTCGTGCCTGGGAAATTGCAGTCGACTGCACGTCAGCCAACCGCGACGCCCATCGGTGCCTACTCCGCAATATGTCAGCTGTTAATTCGACAGCGGATGCACATTGAGCGCGAGTGCCCGCAGCTTTGTGCCAATACCGGCTGTGAGCAGGTGCAGCAATCGGCTCTTACTCGATCACCTCGTCGGCGCGAGCAATCACTGAGGCGGGCACGGTTATGCCGAGCGCCTGCGCTGTCTTGAGATTGATGCTGAGGTGGAAACGCGTAGGTTGCTCGAATGGCAGGTCCGCCGGCTTGGCTCCCTTCAAAATGCGATCAATCAGATAGGTCGCGCGATCGTAAATTTCATCCAGGTCGGGGCTATAGGCTGACAAACCGCCTTCGCGTACATAGTTCGCCCGCTCGTAGGTGGTCGGTAGCCGATGTTCAGCAGCAAATTCGTAGACCCGTCGGCGATTGAGGCGAGTGAGTGCATCCGAGACCATGAGAATTGCGTCCGGTGGATCGCGCACCATGCTTGCGAAAGCCTCGTCAAAATCTTCCGGCCCACGCAGGCCGAGTGGTTGTACCCGAGCCCCAATTGTCCGCGCGGCGTCTGCGGCTCCCTGGTATCGGAGCGTCATGCCCAGATCGTTTACGTTCCAGAGCATCGCCACGGTGCGCAACGTAGGCACCATGTCTTTGAGCACTTCGAGACGCTTGGGAGCGAGTTCGATGGCCATATCCGAGACGCCAGTTACGTTGCCGCTGGGCCGCGACAGACTTTTGACCAAACCCGTTGCAACCGGATCGCCTCCCGATTCGGTCGCCACGATTGGAATGGTTGTCGTGGCATTCTTGGCGGCGATGGCTGCCGGACAGCTAAAGGTCAGGATCACGTCTACGTTGCTCGCCACGAGATCCTTGGCAAGCTGTGGCAGCTGTTCCCAGCGGTCCCCGCTGGCACGGAGTTCGAGCTTCACATTGCGATCGGGCACGTAGCCTTGCCTCGCTAAAGCACGCACAATCGCACCAAAAATGGGCTCCGGGAGCGGTTTATCGGTACTGAGGACCCCGATGCGATACACCTTTGACGCAGTCTGAGCGAGCCCGGCAAACGGCCATGCCGTGATCGTGCTCACAAGAGAGGTAATGAATTCTCGGCGCCTCATGGGCACCCCCCTAGCAAGGATGACGTTACATTTTAGCACAATCAACGAGCGGGCGCGTCATCCGCACCCTGCCGGAAGCAGTCTGCTGTGGAGTATGCAGCCTATCACAGGTGGCCCAGCGGGCTATCCCTCTCCACGACCCGTGATGAGCTCAATTGTGTCCCTGCTGAAACCCTGCTTCCTTGGCGCAGACCTTAATTGTTGTGAATCAGGGCCCAAGAAATTCGGCCAGGCAAATGGGGGCAATGGTTCAGTTTGCAATGCGGAAACCCGGAGCTGCGGACGTCCGAGTTGGGTCATTTGCGACTGCCCCGGCTCGTCTCGGCTGCGCTTCACGACCGCAAGCCCCCTGAAAGCTGACATAATTTCGCCTCGCCAACCGTCTGTGGCG
>JBAQJG010000222.1:0-1594 GCA_049300145.1 Chthoniobacterales bacterium
GCACGGTCGCAACATCAGCATTTTCAAAAGTAACGGCCGAAAACGGACAGGCGGGCGCAAAGCCAGTATCGGGCGCGCCATGCAAAACAGCCTTCGCAAAAGTTGCGGTCGCGCTCGATGGAGCGCCAGCATCCAGCGGTAAAGTGGCAGCAATCCTCTCGCATCCTCAAGCTCGGCCATGGGAATCGCACCGCCTACAATTGCAATTGCCCGCACCCGTTCCGGCATTGTTGCTGCCGTTGCGTACGCGTAGGGTGCGCCGCCAGAAATAGCGAGCGCTCGAAATTCGCCAATACCGATGTGGTCGAGAACTTGTTCAATAACGCGCGGCCAATCAGCCAACTTTCGATTGGGCTGCAAACTCGATCCGCTAATACCCGGTCGATCAGGTGAAATGATACGGACGCCAAGGTCTCGTGCTGGCCCGTCTGTGAGTTGCGCCATGGTGCGTGAGCTCGGCCAGCCGTGGCAAAATATCACGGGAACTCCATTTGGATCGCCGTATTCTTCTAAACCAACGACAGCATCGCCTTCGAGTTGAACGAAATTCTCCCTATTCATGCTAAAATAGTGACAGCCTTTTTTTGGCGCTTGTATTGCAAGCATCTAATCTGTAAGGCAAAGTGTAGTGCGAACAAGGCGCCCCCGTGGCCTTCGCATTATTCGTTATGAATGAGCACTCACAACCTCCCGCGGGAAAGATCTCGGTGCACGGCAACGGGCTGGGCGCGCCATCGCCTGAGGAAGTCGAAAAACGCGCGAGGGAAATTGCGATGATCGATGAGCGTAATCCCGACGAATTTACCGAAGCAGACTGGAGACAGGCTCGCCACGAATTGATGGGCGCAGAAAATAACACGCCCCCGGAAGAGACTCCGGACAATGCCGATCTTACGGAAGAATGGAATGTCGTTGCGAGTTCCAAAGGCCACCGCGCGCCGCGTCCCGGTACCGAGGAAGAGGAAACGGTCGGCGAGCATTGCGTGATCAACGGTCTCGAGGAAGCGACTCACGACCAGATGCTCGAAGCGCGCAGGGAAGAACTCGAACAAGAGGGAGAAATTCTTTGAGCTCAGCTTCAGCGGAAGCCGCCACCGATACGGTTGCGGCCAAAGGACCCCATTCTTATCCGGGCTCGGGGCGCATTGAGCGCCTTCGTACGTGTTTTCATCAAATCAGAGACTTCACCAACAGTCTTTGCGCAGATCTCGAACCAGAAGATTGCGTCGTGCAATCGATGCCGGACGTGAGCCCCACGAAGTGGCACCTCGCCCATACGACATGGTTTTTCGAGACGTTTATCCTCAAAAAGTTCAGCCCGGGTTATCGCTCGGAAATTCCCGAGTACGCCTATCTCTTTAATTCGTACTATAACGCTGCCGGTGACATGCACCGGCGCGATCTACGCGGATTAATTTCACGCCCGACAGTAAGACAAGCACAACGCTACCGCGCATCGATCGATTCGCATATAGACGATCTGCTTTCCGGGGCCAACGAAAAGCTCCTCGACGAAATCGAACCGATACTCATTCTCGGTTTTCATCATGAGCAACAACATCAGGAATTGCTGATCACTGACATCAAGCACGTG
>JBAQJG010000223.1:0-8250 GCA_049300145.1 Chthoniobacterales bacterium
CGCCCGCGGGATCCGACAAGCCGGCAAACAAGCCGGAGAAAACCGCGACAAAGAAGGAAGAGAAATCGGGCGCGGACAATTTTTTGAGCCCGGCCAATGCGGTGAACCCCAATGAACCGACGACGACGGAAATTTATTCGGATGAGGCTTTTTTTGATTCGAACAAAAGCATGGGCATCTTTAGTGGCCGCGTGAAGGTGACCGATCCGCGCTTCAATCTTCAATCCGACAAATTGACCATTTACATCACCAAAGGGGAAAACCAGGGACTGGAGAGAGCGATTGCGGAAGGCAACGTCGCGGTCGTTCGCGACCGGCCCGATCCGAATGGCGGGCCACCGACGCGCGCCGTCGGCCGTTCCGACACCGCGATCTACACGGCGGCGACCGGCGATGTCGAGTTGACTGGAACACCGCGGGTGCAGCAGGGATTGAACACACATTTGGCCACCAGCCCCGACACGGTTATGATCATTAACCAGAAAGGCGAACTGACTACGCACGGTCCAAGTCGTACCGAGATTCGCCAGCAGCCGAAGGATGAAACCAATACCGGGACCAAGCCCCAGCCTTCGCCCAAACCATGATCAGCCAAACCGCCCCTGCTGCGAAGCCACCAGCCGCTGCTCCGCCCGCGGCTAAGGTCGACAACGTCCTTTCCACTGAGCAACTCGTGAAAATTTACGGCGGCCGGGCGGTCGTCGATGGGGTCAACATCAACGCGCGTGAAGGCGAGATTGTCGGTTTGCTCGGGCCGAACGGCGCCGGCAAGACGACCAGCTTTTACATGATCGTTGGACTGGTTAGGCCAAACAGCGGCCGCGTTATTTTTTCCGGAACCGATGTGACGAATTATCCGATGTATAAGCGGGCGCGGCTCGGCATGGGATATCTGCCGCAGGAGGAATCAATTTTTCGCAAAATGACGGTCGAACAAAATATCATGGCGATTTTGGAGACGTTGCAATTATCGAAACACGAGCGCCGGCAGCGATGCGATCAGTTGCTCCATCAATTCGGGATCGAGCGCATCGCAAAAAACCAGGCGCTCACCTTGAGTGGCGGCGAGAAACGTCGGCTTACCATTGCCCGCTCGTTGGTCACGAAGCCGAAATTGCTCATGCTCGACGAGCCGTTCAGCGGCGTGGATCCAATCGCGGTTTATGATGTGCAGCAAATCATCGTGAACCTGCGCAAATTGGGCCTGGCCATCTTAATTACCGATCACAACGTGCGCGAGACCTTGTCGATCGTGGACCGGGCGTATTTAATTTTCGAGGGGCGAGTAGAGAGCGAAGGCACAAAAGATTTTCTCATTAGCGATCCGATCAGCCGCCAACTCTATCTCGGCGAACGCTTCAAGATGTAATTGTCGATCTTGAGGAAAAGGCCGGCGGAGCGCCTTTCCTAGGCGCGGTTGCACGGCGAACGGTGCAATTCGGTTGTAGCAAGCGCATCGCTTGCCGGGCGCAATGCGATGATTCATCGACGATATTGGAAATCGCGTCGTTCCGCGTTAGAAGTTAGGCGCTTATGGCGGCGCCAAGTGGGACTCAGACAATAACATCAACAAGCGATCAACAGAAAAGCGTGCCGGTTATCACGGTGGAGAGCTTTTACAATCTGCATGCAGAAAAGTTGGAGATGAAGCTGGAAGGGCCGCGCGTGGGCTTTCATCGGAAAATCCGCGAGCCCACGATCAATCGTCCCGGTCTGGCGCTCTCCGGGTTCTACACTTATTTTGCGGAGAAGCGTGTACAGGTGCTGGGCGCCGCCGAGCATTCATATTTGAAAAGCTTGACACCGAAAGTGCGTGCCCAGCGGTTTCGCGCGTTGTGTGCGCGCAAGATTCCGTGTCTGGTCATATCGCGCGGGTTTCACCTCGCACCGGAATTGCTGGCGGTGACCGAAGAGGCAGAGATCGGGGTGTTCCGCACACCGATGATCACAATGAAGTTTATCAACGCGGCCACGATCGCACTCGAGGTCGATTTTTCGCCGACGGTGACCGAGTTCGGCAGCATGGTCGATATTCTGGGCATCGGTGTTTTGATTCGCGGCCAAAGCGGCATCGGTAAGAGCGAATGCGTGCTGGGCTTGATTGAGCGCAGTCACAGTTTGGTGGCGGATGACGTGACACGTATCACCTCGCTCGAGGGCCGTGAGCTGATGGCGACCGCACCGGAGCTGACGCGCAATCATATGGAAGTGCGCGGCATCGGTATCATCAACGTCGCAAATATTTTTGGGATCGGCAGCATCCGAATAGAGAAACGCCTCGACCTGGTCGTGACGTTAAAGGATTGGCATGAACTGGAGGAAGTGGATCGTATCGGACTCGACCAGGAATCTTATGAAATCCTCGGCTTGCAAGTGCCGCATGTCACCATTCCGGTGAAGCCGGGTCGCGACATCGCGCGTTTGATCGAAGTCGCCGCGATGGATCAAAAGCTGAAGGGCCTCGGCCAGAACAGCGCTGTTGAGTTCAACACCAAGCTGCTCAATTTGATGCAGCCAGGATCTACATAATGGGCTTGTTGAGCCGCAGAGCCAGCGCCGCAGCGCGCCGCCAGAAGATCGTGAAGGAAATCTCGATTGTGAATCGGCTCGGCCTCCATGCGCGCCCGGCAGCGATGTTCGTGCGCATCGCGAGCCGGTACCGGTCGGAGATTTGGGTGGCAAAGGAAGGGGAAGAAGTGAATGGGAAAAGCATCATGGGCTTGATGATGCTGGCAGCCGGGCAGGGATCGAAGCTGCGCATCCGCTGCGAAGGAGCGGATGCCGATAAGGCCATCGAGGAACTCGAAGAATTAATCAACGCGCGCTTCAACGAAGATTGACTCCGAAAGCTTTCGCGAGTTGACATCCCCGTTATTCTCGCAGGTGCATGAGTGGCGATAAGACGCGGGAGGAAGTCCAGTTCCACGGAGCGGGCGTTTCGCCGGGAATTGCCCAAGGAACGATTCACGTCGTGCGGGATGATCTTGACGACGTGGCGCGCTATCGCATCGAGCCCGCGCAAATCGCGAACGAGATTGGGCGGTTCGAAACCGCGCTCATTCAGACGCGGACGCAGATTCTCGAGATGCAGCAAAAGATCGCTGAATCCATTGGCGCGAAAGACGCGGGCATTTTCGATGCCCACCTGCTCGTGGTCGAGGATCGCACTTTGATCGACGAAGTGCTGCGCAAGCTCGAGGCTGATCTTTGCAATGTGGAGTGGGTATTTCAGGAAGTCGCCACCAATTACGCGGAGACGCTCAGCAAGATCGACGATCCCTATTTGCGCGAACGCGCCCTCGACATTGAGGACGTGACGCGGCGCGTCATCCGCAATCTTCAAGGCAAGGCGCCAAAAACATTTCTCGCCCTGACGGAACCGCACATTCTGGTCGCGCACAATCTCACTCCATCGGACACGGCGACTATGAACAGGGAGCGTGTCCTCGGCATTGCCACCGATCTCGGGAGCCGCACCTCGCACACGGCCATCATGGCCCGCTCGCTCAACATTCCCGCCATCGTCGGGTTGCACAACGTGACCGAAAAACTCGAAACCGGACAGCACGTGTTGCTCAACGGAACGGACGGTTTGCTGGTTGTCGATCCAACAGCGGAGACGCTTGCTCGGTACGGCGAACTCGAATCGAAACGCGTCCAGGTCACGAACCGACTCGCCGAATTGCGCGAAACAAAATCAACCACCCGCGACGGACGCCACGTTGTTCTCTCCGCAAACATTGAGCTACCCGGCGATGTCGATGCAGTCGCAGCCAATGGCGCGGAGGGGATTGGGCTTTACCGAACGGAATTCCTTTATTTGAATCGCACCACTCTTCCCACCGAGGACGAGCAATACGAGACGTATCGAAAAGTGGCGGAGCGCGTTTCGCCCGATCCGCTCATTATTCGAACGTTTGATCTCGGCGGCGACAAGCTCGCGCCGGGTGCGGCAGATGTGGGCGATGAGTTAAATCCTTTTCTGGGCTGGCGCGCAATCCGTTTTTGTCTCGAAAACATCGACATCTTCAAAACCCAATTGCGCGCTATCCTTCGGGTCAGCGCTCTCGGCAATGTGAAAATCATGTTCCCGATGATTTCCGGCGTGGGTGAATTGCGACGCGCGCTCTCCGTCCTGGCCGAATGCAAAGGGGAGCTGCGTCGCGCTGGATCGACATTTAGTGATACCACGGAAGTAGGCGCGATGATCGAAATTCCCAGTGCCGCTCTCTCCGCCGATGTCCTCGCGCGCGAAGTCGATTTCTTCAGCATCGGCACGAACGATTTGATTCAATATGCCATCGCGGTTGATCGCGTAAACGAACGAATCGCGCATCTCTATGAGCCGACCCATCCCGCGGTGCTCCGTTTACTCAAGATGACCGCCGATGCCGCCCGTGCGAACGATATTTGGGTCGGTGTTTGTGGCGAGATGGCGGGTGATATTGCGCTCACTCCGCTTCTGCTCGGCCTCGGGATGGATGAATTAAGTGCGAGCGCGACGCTTGTTCCCCGCGTCAAGCGCGCGGTGCAAAGTCTGACGATCCCGGAATGCCGGCAGCTTGTCGATGAAGCGCTCGACCTGCAAACGCCCTCGGAAATTTTGGCGCGTTGTTTGGAGCTGGCGGGAAAACGCTACGGCGATTTGCTCGGCTGAGCGGGGTAATTGGTTAAATCGTAATCCGTTGCTCGAATCGCGAATCGCGAATCACGAATCACGTATCTGGTATCTGGTATCTGGTATCTGGTATCTGGTATCTGGTATCTCGTATCTCGTATCTCGTATCTCGTATCTCGTATCTGGAGCTACTCCTCTTCGCTCAATCCCGTTTCCGGATCGGGCTTGAGTCCTTCTTCCTCCATTTTGCGCAGGACATCCTTCATGTCGTCCACTTCGTCCCATACTTCTTGGCTCACGTAAATGGGCGCTTTCTGTTGAGTGGCCATCGCGATGCAATCGCTTGGCCGCGCATCCAGCTCGATGATTTTTTTCTGCTGCAATTCGTTTTCCGCCCGAATGATGGCGCGCGCATAATACGTTGCGTTCTTCAGATCGTTAATAATGACTCGTTCGACTTTCGCGCCCAGAGCTGTCATCAAGTGCCCGATGAGATCGTGGGTCAAAGGGCGCTCCTTGGAAATCTCACGCATGAACATTGTGATCGCGCTGCCAACGGTTTGATCGACATAAATAATGAATACCTTGTCGTTATTTCCCAGAAACACCGCGCACCCGCCGCTGGTTGGCAAAACCGCGCGCACTTGCACTTCGATCACCGTTTTGTTCATCGGGGCAAACGGTACCCGGCCAATTACGAAAGACAAGCGGTGGAGGCTGTAGCGGCTCGCCGCGGCGCCCAGCCTCCTACGTGACAAAGCGATGCCGGCGGCCGAGCGAAGGCAAAGGCTACAGATTGGCACGAAAATTTCTCTGAAGCAGGCTTGCATGTTCGTCGCGCTGATTCAATATGCGTTTGCGACTTGCTAGCGCGCGATGAATCGAGATGAAAACCGAGTGGGACGTTGAGTCTGCCATCGCCACTTACAACGTCGATCGGTGGGGCGGCGGTTATTTCACGATCAACAGCTCGGGCAACGTCGAAGCGCGACCGCTCCAGGAAAACGGCGGCTCCATCGACATCCTCGAAGTCGTGAACGAGGCGCGCGCCCGCGGTCTTGGCTTTCCGCTCGTCATCCGGTTTCAAGATTTGCTGCGCCATCGCGTCGAATCGGTCAACCGCGCGTTTCAAACCGCGATGAGCGAATTCGGCTATCGCAATGAGTATCGCGGAGTTTTTCCGATCAAGGTCAATCAGTTGCGCGAAGTGATCGAAGAAATTGTCGATGCCGGCCAGCAATTTCATTTCGGTCTCGAAGCCGGCAGCAAACCCGAACTGGTCGCAGCGCTCGCCATGCACAAGGACCCGGAGAGCCTCATCATTTGCAACGGCTACAAAGACCGCGCCTTTATTCGCATTGCGTTGCTCGGCCGCAAGCTCGGCAAGTCGGTCGTCATCGTCGTGGAAAAGCTCGAGGAGCTCGAGCAGACTATTCGCACTTCGAAAGAAGTCGGCGTCGAACCGCACATCGGCATTCGCGTCCGGCTGCATAGCAAAGGCTCCGGCAAATGGTCGCCCAGCGGCGGTGAGAACGCGAAGTTCGGTCTCGACACGACGAATCTCGTCGCCGCAAGCCAGATATTACAAGACGGGGGATGCGCACACTGTCTCAAACTCATTCATTTCCATGTCGGCTCGCAGGTGCCGGACATTTCGACGATCAGACGGGCGGTGCGCGAAGCAGCTCGCTACTACGCAAAGTTCGCCAAACTTGGACACGAACTTGGTTACCTGGACGTGGGCGGCGGTCTCGGCGTTGATTACGACGGCTCACGCAGCGATTTTGACAGCTCGACGAATTATTCGCTCCAGGAATACGCCAACGACGTCGTTTGGAACATCATGGACGTGTGCGATTCCGAAGGCGTCCCGCATCCGGCCATCGTCAGCGAAGGCGGGCGCGCGATTGTGGCACATCATTCCGTGCTCGTCATGGAGGCCTTCAGTTCCATCGAGCGGACCGCGCCGAAGCTCAAAGTCGAGGCGGCCGAGAAAGATAACAAACTCGTGCGCGACATTCTTGATGTGAAGCAACGGCTCAAGCGCGGCAACCGGATCGAGAGCCTCCACGACATCCAGCAGATCAAGGAAGAATCGCAGCAAATGTTCGACCTCGGTCTGCTCGATCTGGAATCGAAAGCAAAAATCGAGACCGTTTATTGGCAGCTCGCGCAGCAAATCGTCCATATGCACCGCGGCCTGCGCTATGTGCCGGAGGAAGTGAAGCAGCTCGAAACTTCATTGGGCGATCAATACATCTGTAACTTCTCCGTTTTCCAATCGCTGCTCGATCATTGGGCGCTCGGCCAATTGTTCCCCATCATGCCCATCCATCGCCTCACGACTCCGCCCGATCGCAACGGCATGATCGTGGATATTACCTGCGATTCCGACGGCAAAATCTCCAAATTTACCGATCTGCAGGACGTGCGTGAAACGCTCCCACTTCATCGCATCGCGCCCGGTGAAATCTATTACCTTGGCGTCTTCATGGTGGGCGCTTACCAGGACATCATGGGTGATCTGCACAATCTGTTTGGACGTGTGACCGAGGCGCACGTTTTTCTCGATCCGGACGAAGAAGCCGGTTGGTATATCGAAGAAGTAATCGAGGGCAGCACCATTGGCGAAGTGCTTTCCATGACACAGTGGGACAAAGTCGAATTGATGCGGCTTCTAAAATCGCAGGTGGACGACGCCATCAAAACCGATCGCCTCAAGCCTAACGACGCGATGAAGCTCCTTTCCGACTACGAGCGCCTCCTTCAGGAATACACTTACCTCTCACTCAACGGCACCAAATCTCCACCGCAACCGGGCAACTGGTTGCCGCTAAGTTGATCAATTGTCCGATCTTGCAGATCGCAATCTGACTGTAGGGGAGGCTGCCAGCTTCGCTCCACTCAGGGAAGCTAACAGCGTCCCCTGCAAGATTTCCTATTTCCGATCTTCCTGCTTTCCTCGGTTGCGATTGCTTTTCGTGGTTTCTTGGCTTCCAGATTGAAGCCCACATTCATCCCTGAAAGCTTTCGGGGTTAGATTAATAATATGAGCAACGAACCGGAAATTTCTTTATCGCCCCTAATCCAAATCGGCCAGATCTCAGTAAACGTGCACGATCTGGCGCGTGCCGCTGTCTTTTATAAAGAGACGCTCGGCCTGAAACATCTGCTTACTGCCCCGCCGAAGATGGCGTTCTTCGATTGCGGTGGCATCCGATTGATGCTCGCGATTCCGGAGAGGCCGGACCTCGATCATCCCAGTTCGATTCTTTATTTCAAAGTCGCGGACATCGAGCACGCGCACAAAGTTTTGGCATCGCGCGGAGTCCGTTTCGAAACCAAGCCAATGCTGGTCGCGCCGATGGCGACGCACGATCTTTGGCTCGTCGAATTTCGCGATTCGGAAAACAATGTTCTCGCACTTATGTGCGAAAAACCCCAAAGCGGCGAAAAGTTGACCGCGCGTTAGATTCGAGCCGAGCGAATCAATCATCAACGCGCTAAGGCACGAGCAGGTAAATCGCAATTAGCGCGAGCAGAAAATAGGGAACGAGGATGGCCGCTCCGGCGTAGTCCTTTGCCATTCGCTGACCAAAGAAGAGCGCTAAGATCGACATGGCGGCGAGGAC
>JBAQJG010000224.1:0-1760 GCA_049300145.1 Chthoniobacterales bacterium
TACGTGCTTCCAGTCTGACTCTGGACGGTGGTGGTGAATCCGTAGCTGGTCGTCGTGCCATACTGGAAATGAACAGCCGTAGTCAACCCATGTGGATCGAGTGAGCCATTGAGCGTAGCAGAAAAACTAGCCACATTGGTCGCCGGGTTGGTCGTGACGACGGGGGCGCCGGTTGCGCTAAGCGTGGTAAAGGTTCTGTCGCTGCCAAAGCTGGTGCCGCCGCTGTTGCTGGCTACGATTCGGAAATGATAAATGTGGCTCGCATTTAAGCCGCTAATGTTGGCACTGATATTCCGATACGTGCTCCCAGCCTGGCTCTGGGCGGCGGTCGTGAACCCGTAGCTGGCGGTCGTGCCATACTGGAAATGAACAGTCGTGGTTAACTCATGTGGATCGACCGAGCCATTGAGCGTAGCTGAAAAACTCGCGATCAACGTCGCCGGACTAGTTGTCACGACGGGAGGCCCGGTCGCGCTAAGGGCGGTGAACGTCCTATCGCTGCCGAAGCTGGTGCCGCCAGCGTTGTGGGCTACGATTCGGAAATGGTAAAGGTGACTCGCGACTAAGCCGCTGATGTTGGCGCTGATCGGCCGCAAGGTATCCCCAGTCTGAGTCTGGGCGGGGGTGGTGAACCCGTAACTGGTCGTCTGACCATACTCGAAATAGACAGTCGTAGTGGACCCACGTGGATTTAGGGAGCCATTGAGTGTCGCAGAAAAACTAGCCACATTGGTCGCCGGGTTGGTCGTGACCGCCGGAGTAGGAGTAGGAGTAGGGTTGTCGACCGTAAAAGTCATTGCGTTCGACGTGCCTCCGCCGGGCGGGTCGTTTACCACCGTCACCGAAGCTGTGCCGGCGGTCTCGATGTCCGACGAAGGGACGGTGGCCGTGACTTGAGCGTTGCTGAAAAAAGTAGTCGTCAAGACCGAACTGTTCCAATGCACGTTCGAGCCCGAAACGAAATTCGACCCATTGACGGTGAGCGTGAAGGCTGGGCCTCCCGCCGTGGCGCTGCTGGGCGAGATCGAACTAATCGCGGGCACAGGGTTGTTGACAGTAAACGGCTTTGCGTTCGACGTGCCTCCGCCAGGGCCAGGATTCGTGACGGTCACCCCGATTGTTCCAGCCGTGGCTATGTCCGCCGCTGAAATCGCAGCCGTCAGCTGGGCGCTACTGGAGAACGTTGTCGCGCGCGGGGCTCCATTCCAATTCACCACGGAGGTTGTGATGAACCCCGAGCCGTTGACCGTGAGCGTGAAGGCTGGGCCTCCGGCCGTGGCGCTCGCCGGCGAGATGGAAGTCACGGTTGGCACGGCCACAAAAGCATTCCGCACGGATTCCGCGATACTCTCCGAGCCATTGAAGTAGCCGCTGCTATAATAACCGCGAGCGCGGATGTAGAAGTTCTCTCCGATCGAAAAGTTCAAACCGGTCAAGGTCCAGTTGCTGCCGGACGCCGTGCCGTTGCCCAGAGGAGTGTAGTTCACATTGTCGGTTGAATACTCAAAGGTAACGCGCGTGAATTGCGGGCTTGAGCCGCCGCGCGTCCAGGTAATGGTGGTTTGTGTAACAGCCAGGTTTTGCAGCGCGGCGGTGTCGTTCGATAAACGAGCGAAAAGATCGCGCGGCTGTCCGCGGATGCTGTTGAAAAAGCCGCCTGCTAAAATCTTGCCGTCCGCCTGCACCGCGATTGAATAGACAGCGCTGTTCGCGTTCGGGTTGAACGAATCAGCCAAGCCGGTCGCGGCATCGAGCCGAGC
>JBAQJG010000225.1:0-7269 GCA_049300145.1 Chthoniobacterales bacterium
GCATTATGTTCATGATGCCGAGCCCACCGACGAGCAACGACACTCCTCCAATGGACCCTAACAAAACCGTCATCACCTCGCTTGCTTCCGATGCCACATCGGCGATGTCGGCGAGGTTGCGGACCGAGAAATCGTCGGGCTGCCCCGCACGAATCCGATGTCGATCCCGCAGCAGCGCCTCGATTTGCTGCTGAGCGGCAAAACTCGCTCTGCGAGATTTAGCGGAAACGACGGCAAAGCGCAACCAGGGCTGGCCTGTTATCTTTTTCTGAACAGTCGTTAGGGGCATAACGATCACATCGTCCTGGTCTTCGCTTAGCGCGGTCGATTGTCCTTTGGCGGTCAATAATCCGATGACCACAAATGGTAGATTGCCGACGCGGATTGTTTTTCCGATCGGATCGGTCGATGCGAAAAGATTTTTCCGCACCGTTTCGCCGATCGCGGCCACGTTTGCGGCCGTAACCACGTCGTCTTGCGTGAAACTCGCGCCGCTTTCAAATGGCCAACTGCGAATTTCGAAGTATTCCGGCGTGGTGCCAATGATGCGTGTGCCCCAGTTATCGTTCTCGTATACGAGCTGACCGGACGTTTGCGTCCCTGGCGCTGCTGCCACCACGGCGGGGCATTCCTTCACCACTGCGGTGATGTCCTCTTCGAGCAAGGTCTTCGTGCTTCCGTTGCCGATTCGCAGACCTCCAAACGTGCTCGATCCAGAGCTGATGAAGAGCATGTTCGCGCCGAGCGTCGCGATCTGCTTTTGCACTGCTTGATCTGCGCCCTGGCCAATGCCAATCATCGCAATCACCGCGCCGATGCCAATAATGATGCCGAGCATTGTCAGGGTTGAACGCAGCTTGTTCCGCGCGAGGGCGCGAAATGCGACTTGCAATATGGAAACAAAGTCCATGTTCGTTAGTCGTCGAGGGTCGGCATTGTGTTGATCACTTCAGCCGCTACCGCCGGATTCGCAATCGGGTCGTCGCGCCGGATTATGCCATCGCGAAAGACAACCGCGCGTTTAGCAAAATTCGCGATCTCCGTCTCGTGCGTGACCAGAACGATCGTGAGACCCTGAGCGTTCAACTTCTGGAACATGTCCATGATTTCGACTGAGGTACGGCTATCAAGATTGCCGGTCGGTTCGTCCGCGAGAAGGATCGATGGACGATTCACCAATGCCCGGGCAATAGCGACGCGTTGTTGCTGGCCGCCGGAGAGTTGGGATGGGAAATGGTCGGCGCGATCTGTCAGCCCAACCAATTTCAAGGACTCCAACGCGCGTTGTTCCCGCTCCGTTTTTGGAATCTTCGCATAGAGCGTGGGCAATTCGACGTTTTCCAGCGCGGTCGTGCGTGGCAAAAGATTAAATCCCTGGAAGACAAATCCGATCTTGCGATTTCGAATCTTCGCCAATTCGGTTTTCTCGAGCTCTGCGACATCGATGCCTTCGAGCAGATAACGGCCCATACTCGGCTTGTCCAGGCATCCGAGGATGTTCATGAAGGTCGATTTCCCACTGCCGCTTGCTCCCATAATCGCGACAAACTCGCCGCGCCGAATCTCAATACTCACCCCGCGCAGCGCATGCACTCGTGTCTCACCCATCTGATAAAACTTATGCCCCTCCTCGATGTGGATGACCTTTTCGTCGAGCTCTGGCAATGGATGTGTTCCTTTTGTCCGGGCGAAATTTTATCGAGTCCTGGTCACTCCGGGCGCGGATCGCGGTGCATTCGCCGACGCGTGGCTCTGCGCGACTCCGGTAACTAAACTATCACCAGGCTTCAGCGTGCCATTCAACCGCTGGACCAATTCTGTGTTCGTATGATCAGTAATTCCAGTTTTGATTCTTACCGGTTCCAGTCTGCCGCCCGAGCCCAGCTTCCAGACGATTCGCGTATCGGTCCTTGGGCCTGAAACCGCCTTGGTCGATTGATTCGAAGTCGCATCGCGAGCCGCCGCAGTTCGGTTCTGCGCGATCGGTTTTGTTTCCGATGTCGATTCCTCGCCTTCGGGAATTCCGAACTTACGATAAAGGGCAAGAATCTCTTCGGGCTGCAGATCGGGTTTAAAACGCAGAGCGGCGTTCGGAACTTTCAATACTTCCGCCGCCGTCGCGACGGGAATAACGACGTATGCGGTCATTCCTGGGAACAGTTTTTTCTCAGGATTATCGAACTCGATGATCGTATCGTAGGTCACCACGTTTTGCACCACAGTGGAGTTCATTCGCACCTGCGACACGGCCCCGGTGAAAGCTTCGCGTGGGTAAGCGTCCACTTTGAAGGTAACCTTCTGACCGCTGTGGATTCCGCCCACATCCGACTCGTCGGTCTTGGTGTAAACGAGCATTTTCGTTAGGTCCTGCGCGATTGTGAACAGAGTGGGAGCTTGCAGCGATGCCGCGACGGTCTGACCAACATCAACATTTCGGGCGACGACCGTTCCATCAATCGGCGCGCGAATCGTGGTGTAATCCACGTTCGTCTGCGCAACGTCAATGGCCGCCCGCTTTTGTTCCACTTGCGCCCGTGCCTGTTTTTCCTGCGCCTCTGCCGCTGCTACCTGAGCCTCAGCACTGTCCGCGTTTGCCTTCGCGATCTCGAATGCTTGCTGACTCATCGAACCAGTTTTCACGAGACCAATGCTGCGGTCGTAATCGGCCTTCATCTGAACCTGACTCGCCTTCGCCTTGGCTGTGTTGGCGACCGCGACCGCGACGCTGGCCTCCGCGTTTTGCAAATCCGCCTTAGCCTGCGCCAACGCGCCCTGGAACAGCGCGGGATCGATGCGTGCGATGATATCTCCATTCTTGACCTGGGAGTTGAAATCGGCATCCAATTCCGAAATCACTCCGGAAACTTGCGATCCTACCTGCACGGTGATCACCGCGTTGATTGTGCCGGTAGCTTCGACCACTTGCTTGATGTCACCGGTTTCGACAGGTGAAGTGTAGTAAGCTGGGCCGCCGTTTCTTCCCCATCTCACCGCTGCCAATAGCACTGCTCCAACAAGAACCAGAAGGATGATCAATCTCCGTTTCCCAAGGGTGTTCAATGCTTGTCGCGCCCTTGCGACGAAATCTTGTTGTAGAGGTCTGTGCATCTGAGGCTCAGAACCTAATACAAAATTCAATTAGTGCATCGGAAGCGGTAGACCACGTCGTGGCAGAAGCTCTATCAGAATCAACCGGGCCGGTGATTGTCGGCGCCACTGTTCTCGGTTTCGGCTACAAATTCCTTATCGGCCTCAGCTGACAAATGGCTCATAGACGCTACATCAAAAGGGTATGTCCGTAACCCAGCAGAAGCTGCTGGAATTCGTCCGATTTTGTCCCGGCATTTGAGCCAAATGTCAAAAAGGTTCGGACCGTTCCCGTTGAAGGGCTCGACCCAGGAGAAATCGTTCTCCCAGATTTCCCCTTTCGGCTAAAGAAAAGCCGGAGATGACAAAAAGGTACCGGACCGGTCCGAGATTTCTGGATTACAGAAACCGTTCGTTAGGCCATTGCTTTGGCTTTCCGCAAGTCTGTCGGTGGTCACGGAGATAAGTTAAAGGTTGCGGGCCATTGCGATGGATCGCAACCAATCGCTAAGAAAACGCAAGCGAACGGGAGCGGAGTACGTGCCGATTCATTAACGTCCGTCTGTGTTATCGATATGTTCGCAAAGATCAGTTGCTCGCGTCACGGCGTGTTTGGGAATTTTGTCAGGCATTTTTTTAGTGATCTCCTCATTCGCCGGTGATCGACATTTCACCTATTTATACGAGGCGCCAACTTCACCGCCTGGCAGTATTGATCTCGAAAGCACGATTACCTGGGCACGGACGACTGGCACCGCGCGATTGGATGAAGTTGACTTCCGCGAGGAAGTGGAAATCGGAATAACTGATCGTTTCCAGATCGGCCTTTACCCACTCGACTGGAATTATCGCAATCTCGACACTGCCAGCGGATTCAATTACGACGGCGGAGCGCTGGAGCTGATTTATAATTTGACGAATCCGGTGGTCGATCCCGTTGGCATTTCTCTTTACGAAGAGATCAAAGGCGGTGATCGACTTTTTGAGCTGGAATCCAAACTGATCGCGCAGAAAAATTTCGGCCGCCTCATCCTTGATTACAACGCGACGTTGGAAGCTCAGTGGGCCGGAAGCGGTCTCGGAGAACGCAATGGCGAGTTGCAGCAAGCTTTCGGCGCAAGTTATGAGATTTCGCCGCGCGTTTCCGTCGGCCTGGAAATTCTTCACGAGTTTCTTTTTCCGCAATGGCGCGACAGGGAGAAGATTCGGAATTTCTTCATTGGACCGAACGTCGCCATTCGCCATGGGCGCTGGTTCGTAACGGTCACTGCGCTCGCGCAAGCCACGGACACTGCCGATGAACCGGATGTGCAGGTCCGAACAATTTTGGGTTTTGGTTTCTAATGAAACGGTTTTCGATTCTTTTCGGCGCGATTGCGTACGCGCTAGTGATTCTTAGCGCCTGCACTGAGCTGGACTTCGCCCCGCCGCCGGTGCCAAAAGAACTGGTGCAAGCGGGCGGGCACCGACAAGCCAGCCTTCAACAGCTTGAGACCGGTCGCCGCTTTTTCGTTTCGCGGTGTATCGAATGCCATACGCTTCCAGTCGCGTCACGCTTCGCGCAGTCGGAGTGGCCCTGTATCGTTTACGAGATGGGAAATCGTGCTGCTCTCAAGCACATGGAGCGCGAGGCCGTGCTGGCATATATTTTGGCGATTCGGGCGCAGCAAGGGAGCCGGTAACGCCGATATCTTAGCGGCGGGATAAATTACTGCTTTAACCTTTTGTCTGCCGCAGCTTCATTTGCCTGGTCCTGCGGCGTTTCGGTCTGCTGCGTGATAATTTTGCCGCTCTTCGCGTCCACAAGGATTTCGGTGATGTTACGGGTGCCGTGAGTCGAAATGTCAAATGACCAGACGAGATGGCCTTTTTCATTTTCAATCTCAGCGCTTTTAATCGTGCCGTGTGGAAGTCGCGCAAGCGCGATGTGCTCCGCCTCAGTCTTGCTGATCTTGGCCTGTTTCGTTAGTTTGGCTTGGCTTGGCTCAGCGAAAACAAGGGAGGTAAATGCGAACATCAATGAGGACAGAACGAAAGCACTCAGTAGTTTCATGGTAAAAGTGTGACTAGGTTGTTTGCGGGTTTGTTCAATCTCTCAGTCGGAGACCACTGAGCAGGGCAAGCGATGGCCGGCACATTTGGGCGCTTGATAAGCGCAAGTATTTCCCGCCTAGGCTTTACCGCGCTCGCTATGGGTTGAATTAAAACAAACTGCGTGACGCGATTTGGCGTGTCGCAGCAAAAGTTGGGACTCCGAACAGGGCCGGTCGATCATCTCAGCTGACCGCCGCTCCGTGGCGACCGAGGGCGCGCTGGGCAGTCGCCCGGGTCGGCGAACATGAGCTGAGTGGCGGCGGCGTTGCGAGTGAGAGGGGATTGCCCCGGCATTGATTACCAGTTTGTCGCCAATCGCGGATACAATGCAGACCGCGGTTCAGTGAACGTTTTCTCAAGTCCGTACGAAAAGGTTCAGATCTGGACGTTTCGCTCCGCGCACGGCGCAGGGGAGAGTTGTTTGGGTTCGATAATGGCGCTCGATGAAGTACTCTCAATTGAGACGCGGCTTTTCGCCAGAGGATGCAGCCGCTTACGTTGGCAGCAAGGAATTGTTGCGGCAATTTGAGCGCGCTGGGTGGCTGAAGCCATTTATCAGAGGCAATCGGATGACGCGGTTCGACATGCGCGACCTAGACGGCTGCATCGACCGGTTGAAAGCCGGTGAGCTGCTTCCAAATGCGAGAGCAACGTGATTACACGCGAAATGCCTTCATGATCTCGCGATCGTCGGGCCGCAATTTCGCATAATGCCGCTGCACGACGCGAACGTCGTCCCCGAGCCACGTGGCGATGCGATAAATATCGATTCCCTTACTCGCACAGATCGATGCAAAGGAATGGCGCATAACGTGCGGGCTAATCCACGGAACGCCCTGCGCATTCATGTAATCCGAGAATGCGCGACGGAAATCAAAGCGATAGCGATGGTTTCTCTGAACTACGTCCGGCTGCAGCAAGTACGGTGAACGCAAGCCCCACCGCTTTAAGAACTCTACAAATGGATCCGTTAGCGGCACCGTGCGCGCGTCGCGGTCCTTTGGCCGAAACGTCGCCGTGGCGCGAATCTCCACGGTTTTGCGCGAGAGATTGAACCACTCCGGCACCGCTTCAATGATTTCGAGCTTTCGCATGCCAGTGTGGAATCCGCAGAACAGCACGTAACGAAGGTCGTCGTTAGGCGCGTTTTGGATCAAACGCTGCGCTAGATCGAAATCGGCGAAGCGAGTTCTCCCCTTTCGATCGATTCGATCCAGCTGCACTTCGAGCACCGGGTTACGCCGGCATAGATTTTCCTGAACGCACCAGTTGAAAAACGAGCGTAACGTAAACATGTAACTCTCCGCGGTGCTCGCTGCGACACGCGCCTTGGCCGCGTTGTAAAATGCCTTGCATTGAAAGCCGCTGACGCTCGCCGGCGGAGCATCGCTGACTGCGACGGCAAACATGGTCAGGCAGGAGCGTTTACTCTCCGCGCTCATTTTGCTGTAGCGGTTCGTTTCGTACTTATGTTTTAGGAATCGATCCACCTCTGCAGTTAAAGACTGTGCTGGCTGCAGCTCAGGACTATCGAGAATCTCTCGGGCGCGTTGAACAGCCGTGATGTAGTCGCTTGTTTCGAGCGAAACGAAGCTGCGGCGACCGTTCACCTGCTTCGCGAGCCAATAGGTGTCGCCGCGCAAATAGACGCCTTTTATACGCCCCTTGAGCACACTGGCATGCTCGGAGAGCGCCGCATGTTCGGCGCTCTCAAGCCGGAGCAGTCATTCCGAGGCAGCTTGGTTTAACGGGAGTGCCAATCAGGCAACGGCGACTCGAACTGGTCGATGCTGTCCCGACGACAAACTCCGACACGGCAGAAGACGAGGTATCGAACAAAAAGCGTGACAGTTTACCTGTACCCTACCGTCCGCTAGCCGAGAAGCTTAGTGTGACAGTAGTTTTACCCAGTAGAGCAGGCGGTTTGAGCAGCCGGAGTCACCACAAAAAAGTGTGACAGTGAATTAGTACACTACCGTAGTATTTCACGTTGTTGCTATGTTTAATGTCACACTTTACTGTCACACTTGCCCGTTTTTCATGGGTTTGCATGGCTTCATATGGAGATGTCCACGAGGGAAAAATTTG
>JBAQJG010000226.1:0-14324 GCA_049300145.1 Chthoniobacterales bacterium
GGGCCTAGCATTATAAATTTTAGAATCGATGTCAATCCTTTGTTTGGCGGCCCCACCCCTCGGAGGCGCGTCTGGGCGCGTAACCCTCGGCCCACCGGCGGGTAAGGGCCCACATCGCGACTGGACAATACGAGAGCGGCGGTGGACTATTCGCATTTCATGAGCGTACTCTTCTTTAAGCGCTTCTTGCAGCGACCGTTTCAAATCGCGTCGATTGTCCCCAGCTCGAAGGCGCTGGTTAAGCGTGTCGCTCGCAAGATGGATTTCAGCCAGCCGCGCGTGATTGCTGAGTACGGCCCCGGTGAAGGAGTGCACTCGCGCGAGATCGCGCGACGGATGAGTCCCGATTCGCACCTCCTCCTGTTTGAACTCGACCCGGCATTCTCACGCGATCTCGAACGCCAATTCGCCAGGGATCGGCGCGTGCATGTGGTTCATGGAGACGCGGTCCGTTTGCCGCAGGAATTGGCGCGCCGTGGTATCGCCTACTGTGATTACATTCTTTCCGGTATCCCCTTCAGCATCCTCAAGATCGAGAAAAAACGCACTCTCTTACAAAAAACGCATGACGCGCTCGCGCCCGGCGGCAGTTTCATCATCTATCAGGTCACGAACGAGCTGAAGCAACACGCCACGCTTTTCGCGCGTGCAGAGTCAGAATATTTCCTGCAAAACATCCCGCCCATGTTCATTACTGTCTTTCAAAAGGCACCGGCGCTGAAACGTGATCGTCGCGAGATGGAGTGGGCCCGCTTTCCCGCGAATCGGCAGGCATGAGGGGCGGAGCAACGCGGATGGAAAGGGATTCCATGGGCGAAATGTATGTCCCGGCTTCCGCGCTTTATGGCGCCTCGACTCAACGGGCCATGCTAAATTTCCCGATTAGCGATTATCGATTTTCGCGACCGTTCATTCGCGCGCTTGGTTTAATCAAATGGGCGGCGGCGCAAGCCAATCATGACCTTGGTTTGCTCGATGCGGAACGCGCAGCGCTGATCGTGCAAGGTGCGGAAGAAGTTGCGGATGGAAAACTGGACGAACATTTTCCGCTCGACATTTTTCAGACCGGTTCCGGTACGAGCACGAACACGAACGCGAATGAAGTGATCGCGAACCGCAGTGCGCAACTTGCCGGCAAACCGATCGGCTCGCGCGAACTCGTCCACCCAAACGATCACGTCAACATGGGGCAATCGAGCAACGATGTGATCCCGTCCGCCATCCACATTAGCGCCGCCGAAGAGTTAAAAAATTGTCTCCTGCCCGCGCTGAAGAAGCTGCAAGGCGCACTCGAGGCAAAAGCGAATGAGTTTTGGGAGATCATCAAGATCGGCCGAACTCACTTGATGGATGCCACGCCGGTGCGGCTGGGCCAGGAATTCTCCGGTTATGCGCAGCAAGTCGCCTATGCGAAAGAGCGCGCCGAAAAAGCAATCGAGGTTTTGCGCGAACTCGCGCTCGGCGGGACCGCGGTCGGTACCGGTTTAAATCGACATGTCGGTCTTCCCGGCAAAATCATGCGTCATCTGGAGCAGCGGACCGGCATCGCTTTTTATGAGGCAAAAAATCATTTCGAAGCGCAAGGCGGAAAAGATGCCGTGGTCGAAGCCAGTGGCCAGCTCAAAACGATCGCGGTCAGTTTGTTCAAAATCGCCAACGACATTCGTTGGCTGGGGAGCGGCCCGCGCTGCGGCATCGGCGAGATTCAGTTGCCGGCCACGCAACCGGGCAGCTCGATCATGCCGGGTAAAGTGAATCCGGTGATGTGCGAGTCCCTCATGATGGTTTGCGCGCAAGTGATCGGGAACGATGCGGCGATCACGTGGGCGGGCGCGAACGGTAATTTCGAGCTCAACGTCATGATGCCGGTGATGGCGCATGATCTTCTCGAATCGATCCGGTTGCTCGCAAACGCGGCCGCTGTTTTCTGCGACAAATGCGTCACTGGCATTGTGGCAAATAAAAAGCGCTGTGCGGAGCTGGTCGAATTGTCGATGGCCATGGTGACGAGTCTCGCCCCGAAGATCGGTTACGATCGCGCCGCGGAGATCGCCAAGGAAAGCGCGAAAACGGGAAAGACGGTGCGCGAGATTTGCCAGGAGGAAAAGGTGTTGCCTGAAGCGGAGCTGGACCGCGCGCTCGATCCGGTTGCGATGACGGAACCGGGCGGCGAAGGTTCCAGGGGAGGTTAACCTTTTCGCTCGCGCACACTATGGTCGCCAACGTCAACAGCCCGCAATTTTCCGGCGGCGCGAATATCGCCATCAAATGCCCGAGTCACACTTACGATCAGACGATCACGTTCTATCGGGACACGCTCGGGTTGCCATTGATAGAGGAGGAAGCGGACGGCTGCATTTTTCAGTTCGGCCCGAACCGGCTTTGGATCGATAAGGTCCCGAACCTGAGTCAGCCGGACATCTGGCTCGAACTGGAAACGAATGACACGGAAGCGGCCGCGGCGTTTCTAAAAGTCAACGGCGTGCCGCGGCGAGACGAGATCGAACAGCTCCGGGAAGATTTTGACGGCTTTTTCATTTCCGCGCCAAACGGCGTCATTCATCTCGTGATCGGCCACGAGGAAGCATAGCGCTGCTGCCCGATCTTGCACAAAGCGCGCAACGGACACAAAGAAATTCTCTCATTCTCGATCGTTCGTATCCTTTTGTGACCTTAGTGCGAGAAATCGAATTGGTCGGGCGACACTCTGTCGAGCCGACGAATCATTCGCCGGTCGACCTTAGATGTGGCGTCCCATGATCGTGAGGTCGCGCTCGAGGCCATCCAACCGCGCGACTCGCGGGAGCAATCCCCAGTGCTCGAACCCGAGCCGCTCGAATAATCTTAGACTCGGTTCGTTGTGCGCGAAGATCAGTCCTACCATCGCGTTGATCCCGAGCGAGGAGGCGTGCGCAATTGCTTCTTCCAACAATCTTCTCGCAATCCCGCGGCGGCGAAATTTTTCATCGACATAGACGCTGAGTTCAATCGTGCCCCGGTAGGCGCAACGCGGAAGAAAACTTTTGCAACTGAGCCATCCAATCACGCGGCCGTTGATTTCGGCTACCCAGAGGGGGTGACGATCCGGCGAGTGTTCGCTCAGCCAATTGCGTCGGCTTTCCACGGTGACCGGCTCGAGTTGCGCGGTTGACATGCGGGTCGCGACGGCGGCGTTGTAAATGTCGATGATCGCCGGCAAATCCGCCTCGACGGCGTCGCGGATCTTCATGCCGATCGAATCGCGATGCCTGACGCTTCGAAAAAGACGTTCTGGAATGTCGGCTGAAACGCGCCGCGCTCTGTTTCGCCTACCTGAAAACGCGAACTAATCTCCGATTGGGCGGCGCAAAAAAGACCGACATCGGTGCGTCCACATCTTTCGAGTTGCGCGCGCACCGCGCCGGAGGCAAGCGCAGGCGTGTTGCAATCGCGGCTCAGATGTCCCAGCACGACGCGCTCGATTTTTCCCGGAAGCAATTGTTCAATCACGCTCGCCGCCGCGGCGTTCGAAAGGTGTCCGTGCCGCGATTGAATCCGCTGCTTCACCGGCCAGGGCCGATGCGGATCGCGCTGCAAAAGTTTTTCGTCGTGGTTCGTTTCGATGACAATCGTCCGCACTTCGCGCAACCGCTCAACAATCATCCGCGTCGCGTAACCGAGATCGGTGATGAAACCGAGACTGCCCGAGCCAGCCTGGAAAGCGAACCCGACCGGATCGACCGCGTCGTGCGGCACGGGAAAACTTTGCACTGTGATATCGCAGATCGAAAACTCGGAGCCGGTGCGAAAAATTCGCCAGTTACCAGCCGCGGCGGGTCGATCCAACCAACTGCACCGGATTGCTTCCGCGGTGAGCGCGTTGCAATAAATCGGCACGTCAAATTTGCGGCAAAGCACTTCGAGCCCGCAAATATGATCGCTGTGCTCGTGCGTGAGCAGAACGCCATCAAGCTGCTCGGGCGTCACCTCGCATTGGGCGAGACGGAACGCGAGTTGCCGCGCGCTCAATCCACCATCAATCAGCAGCCGGCAATGATCGGTCGCGACCAGTGCGCTGTTGCCGGCGCTGCCGCTGCCGAGCATGGTCAAACTGAACACGCCGGTATTAAGCGATTGCGTTTCCGTTTTCGCAAATAGAATTCGCGAAGCGACGCGATTAAATTGTGCGATCGGCCAAGGCAAGGATGCGTTGCTTCTTGGTACCGTAGTCGAGCGAGCGAAAAACGCGGATTTCTTCCGAGCGCCTCATCCCGTTGAGCGTATCGAGGTAATGTGTGTAGCTGGAGGCGAGCTGGGCCGTCTCGAGGTAACGGCCGCGCAAGTTTTGGCTGCGAAATGCCTCCGGACATTGTCGCGCGAAAAGATGGAACCGCAGCCAGCGGCGGTCGGTTCGCGAGACGCGCTGGGTTTTTCGAAAGAAAGCAACAAACAAGAGGAGCACAAGATAAGTATCGACCTGCGCTTGCAGCTCGAGATTGCGCACAAAATCTTCGGAGCCGATCTCGCGCGCACCGCCTTTAAACTGGAGCGCGGCGTGAAGCGCGTGATTGATTTCTTCCACAAACATGATGAGCGAACGAATATTGTGATCGCCCAATCCGGCGCGGGGATCATGCCGCTCAAGTTGTTCGATCAACCAGCGCGAGTAATAAATGCCGACGTAAAGGCGATCGTCGGCGCGGCGGAGGAACGTGCGGGCCAGCTCGCTCAATTCACGGGCCGATTTTCCCGCCAGGATCGACAATTGCCCGCAGCGCGCTCGATCAATCAGGCAATCTTCCAAGTTGATCCCGACTTGCGCGTAGGTCCGCTCGAATAAGCGCTGGATTTGACTGAAGAGTGTCTCGTTCACAAAAGCAACGAACCAACGCTTTCATCGTCGAGATTGAGCAGCTGATCGGAAAGTTGATTCAGCGCGAGCCGAACATCACGGAAACGGCCGGCCAATTCCTCGAATACGTCGTTCAGTTCGCAACGGCGGGCAGTGGCGTGGGAAGCGACGAGTTGATAATTAGTGCGGCCGACTTGCTCGTAGAAATCGATGTCGGGTGCGCCGCGCAAACTGCGGCGTTGCGTGTTCTCATGAAAGATCCCGCTAATAAAGAGCGAATAATTGCCGACGTGCGCGCGGAGCAGGAACGCTTGCTCAGGAGTCGCACGGGTAAGCGCGATGAGCATATCGGAAATATATTCGCGGCCGCGACTGTCGATCTTCTCCGGCGCCTGTAGTCGGTTCGCGCGGGAAAACGTTTCCAGGAGCGAACCGACATAATCGCAAAGTTTGCGATCGACAATTCCAGCTTGCTGCAAAACGTGCCGGGCGAGCACGTAAAAATAAAATTGCGACGAAATATGCAGGTGGCCGGCGTTACACAAAATCGCATCGACCAGCCTGGGATGATCGAGAATCGAATCGCGCGTTTCGACATCGCTCAAAAGATCGACCAGTGAAACGTGGTCAGTTTTCGAGCGCGCGAGCGTGCGCACAACGAAATCAAAATCCGCCACCGTAAACCGGGCCCGACAATTCGCCCTGATCATCGGGAGCCCATCATGAGCAACGGACATGCCATTGGCAAGCCGGATTCCGTGAAAGGTTGGGGCTGGCAGAACTGGCGGAAGGGGTGGGATTCGAACCCACGGTGGGTTTAAACCCACGCTCGATTTCGAGTCGAGTGCCTTAAACCGGACTCAGCCACCCTTCCTTTTGTCTTACGCGTGGCGTCATCATGCCAAACGGCGCGCTCATTGCTCATTATCAAATGCCGCGTGACCTTTGTAAACTCTGGCCCGGCGTCTCCCACCGCGGACACGGGGGCGCGCAAGGGAACGGATTTGAAATCCGTTTATTGCCGTGATGGGCCTGGTGCGAACGATTTGGCAATAAGGGAAAGGGATTCGAAAAATGTTACAATTTAAAGCTTGATCGGGGTGTTTCCCGTACTGCATATTGTATGTCCGCCGGATGGCTCCCGCTATTACTTGTTGTTGACCGCAATTCACAGGTTGTTGGCTAGGGCTGTTCACGATTATTTACATCCATTCACAACCCTCAACCTTCTCCACTGCCATGATTCAACTTAGACCCGGGATTGCGCCTGCGTCGCTTCGTAAACCGCATAAATCGGCCGAGCACCGGAAAAACCGGGCTGCGAAAAAGAAAAATCCGGGTCTGCATTTCGAGCGCGTCTTCAGTGAGGCCGCGATTTCGCCGTTTGATCAGATCGAATGGGAACGGCGGACAGCGGAGATCACCGATGACGGCGGCAAGGTCATTTTCAAACAGGATAACGTCGAGGTCCCGAAGAGCTGGAGCGCACTGGCGACCAAGATCGCGGTCTCGAAATATTTCTACGGCGATATCGGTAACGGGACCGACCCGCATAAAGGCGGACGCGAAACTTCAGTGCGCCAACTCATTCATCGCGTGACGCGAACGATTGCGGATTGGGGAATGGCGGACGGTTATTTTGCGGATGCCGGGGCGGCGGAAATTTTTTACGACGAGCTGACCTGGCTTTGCCTGAATCAACATGGCGCGTTTAACTCGCCGGTCTGGTTCAACGTCGGCTTGTATCATCAGTACGGCATCGGCCAAGGCGCGGGCGCCGGCAATTATTTTTACAATCGCGCGACCGGCGAGGCCGAGCGCGCTGCCACACAGTACGAATACCCGCAGGGAAGTGCCTGTTTCATCCAGTCGGTGGACGACACGATGGAAGGCATCATGGAGCTGGCGATGAGCGAAGCGATGCTCTTCAAGTACGGCAGCGGCACCGGCACGGATCTCTCGTCGCTCAGATCGACCAGGGAAAAATTGAGCGGTGGCGGCAAACCGAGCGGGCCGCTGTCATTTCTAAGAGTTTACGATCAGATCGCCAACGTGGTGAAGAGCGGCGGCAAAACCCGGCGCGCAGCGAAGATGAACACGCTGAAAGATTGGCACCCGGATATCGAGGAGTTCATCGACGCAAAGCAGAAGGAAGAGAAAAAAGCTTGGGCCCTGATCGAGCAAGGTTACGACGGCAGTTACAACGGTGACGCCTACGGCTCGGTCATGTATCAGAACGAAAATTTGAGCGTGCGTGTAAGCGACGAATTCATGGACGCGGCTCTGGAAGCACGTGAATGGTGGACGCGCCGCGTAACGGACAGCCGGCCGTGCGAGCGCAAAGAGGCACGCGCGCTCCTGCGCAAGATCGCTGAGGGGACGCACGTCTGCGGCGATCCGGGCATGCAATTCGATTCCACCATCCACAAATGGCACACCTGCAAAGGCACCGGCCGACAGAACTCGACGAATCCCTGCGTGACTGGCGACACGCTCGTGGCGACGGACCGGGGATGGTTGCCGATTTTCGATCTTGTTGGCTCGACGCCGATAATTGTTGGCGGGAACGGCGATCTCGTTCCGGCGGCGCGCGTTTGGAAAACGGGGACGCGACCGGTTTATGCGTTGAAGACAGCGAGCGGACTCGAATTGAAACTCACCGCCGATCATCGCGTGGCTACGCGCAATCGCGGCGATGTCCCGGCCTGCGAGTTGACCGTCGATGATGAGCTCATCCTCGGCGGCGCGAAGTTTGGGACGGGTTCGGTTGATCCGGTGATTGCCAGTCTTGCGGGCGCTTGTTTGGGCGACGGCCGCATCACGCAGTTTGAAGATCAGCGCAACATTTTCATCGCCGGGGCGAAAGGCGAGTCTGCGTATATCGAAGATCTTCGCCAGACCTTGGAAGCAGCCAAGGTTCTCTTTGATGATGGCGATGCTCGCCGCACACGCGCGACCACGGTCACTGAAACGTCCACTACTTTGCGTTTGCAAACGTCAGTGCGTCCGGTCGTCCAGGCGATCGAAGAGCTCGTCGTGATCGATAAGGGTTCGGAGGGCAAGCAACTCAAGGCGGCGGCGTTCACTCTCGACAAACCCTCGCTCGCCGCGCTACTACGTGAGCTGTTCACGACCGATGGCACCGTCGCGAACTACGGCGAGAAATCGCAGTACGTTTCTCTCGATTCATCGAGCCGGATCCTGCTCGGGCAAGTGCAACTGTTGCTGCTTCAGTTTGGAATTCGCAGCAAAATTTATGAGAATCGGCGCCCAATAGGCCAGACGACCACTTCGATGCCGGATGGCCGCGGCGGCATGAAGGAATATTCGGTGCGCCAGATGCATTCGCTGCGCATCTCGAAGGCGAGCCGAATTATTTTCGAGCGCGAAATCGGGTTCAATCCGAAAAGCGCGAAAGCGGATCAACTCCGGTTTCTCAACGAGAGCATTGAGAGTTATGCGGATCGGCTCGGAGACAAAGTTGTGTCGATTATCCCGGCGGGCGTGGAAGATGTGTACGATCTGACCGAACCGCTGGGCAGCCACTTTATCGCCAATGGACTGCTCGTTCACAATTGCAGCGAGTACCTCTTCCTCGACAACACGGCGTGCAATCTCGCCTCGCTCAATTTGCTGAAATTCAAAACAGCAGACGGCGCGTTCGATGTCGAGCGATTCAAAGCGGCGGTGCGCATCTTCATCACCGCGCAGGAGATCGTGGTCGATAACGCGAGCTACCCCATTAGAGAAATCGCGGAGAACTCGCACATTTTCCGGACGCTCGGGCTCGGTTACGCGAATTTGGGATCGCTGATCATGAGTTACGGATACGGATATGACAGCGTGGAGGGGCGCGCGCTATGCGGCGCCGTCACGGCGATCATGACTGGCGAAGCGTACGAACAGAGCGCGCGGCTGTCGCAGGCGATGGGCCCATTTCCGGGTTATCACGATGCGCGGTGCAGCGGCGTTGCGAAACCGGTGGCGAAGAACAATGTCGATTCGATGCTGGAAGTGATCGATCTGCATCGTTGCGCTGTGAACGACATCGCTGATGTCGATGAATTCGCTTACCTGAAAAAGGAAGCTGCCAAAACTTGGAAGCGCGCGGCCGAGCTTGGCAAGCGCCACGGCTATCGCAACGCGCAAGTGACGGTGCTCGCACCGACTGGCACAATCAGTTTTCTGATGGACTGCGACACGACCGGCATCGAACCGGACATCGCGCTGGTGAAATACAAACTGCTCGCGGGCGGCGGCATGTTGAAAATAGTCAATCAAACCGTCAAGCCGGCGCTCGAGAAACTCGGCTACAACTCTGATGAGATCGACCGCATCATCGCTCACATCGACGCGTTCGACACGATTGAGGATGGGGAATGTGGCAGCGACGCCCCGTCGTTACGTTCCGGGCTGAAACCGGAGCACTTGTCGATCTTCGATTGCGCGTTCAAGCCGTTCAAAGGCCAGCGCTCGCTCAACTACATGGCACACCTGCGGATGATGGCGGCGGCGCAACCGTTCCTGAGCGGCGCAATTTCCAAAACGGTCAACATGCCGGAAGCAGCCACAGTTGACGACATCATGAACACTTATGTGGAGGGTTGGAGGCTCGGGTTGAAATCGATTGCGATTTATCGCGACGGCTCGAAGCGATCCGCGCCGCTCAACACGCGCAAGACGCGCGACATGGGCACTGCCGACGATGCCGTTGTAGCCGGCATCGGTGATGCCGGTTCCGTCGAACGCGGCCAATTTCAGAACCGCATTCTTGAGCTGGAAGAAGAATTGTCGATGCTGCGAGGCAAAGTCGACAAACCGATTCGTCATCGCATGCCGGACACGCGCATGTCGTTGACGCACCGGTTCGAGATCGCCGGACACGAAGGTTACATCACGGTTGGCTTGTACGAAGACAATCAGCCGGGTGAGCTTTTCATCACCATGTCGAAAGAGGGAAGCACAATTGGCGGACTAATGGACACGGTAGGCACGCTCACATCGATCGCGCTCCAGTACGGTGTGCCGCTGGAAAGTCTGGTGAAAAAATTCGCTTATCAACGCTTTGAACCGAGCGGATTCACCAAGAATCCGGACATTCGCAACGCAACCAGCATTACCGATTACGTGTTTCGCTGGCTCGCCTGCCAATTCATCAAAGGATACAAGGAAGCCACTTCGCCAAATCGCGGCCAAGCGGAATTGCCGTTGAAAGAAATTCCCGAAATGGAAAGAAAGGCGATCAATCGTCCAGTGTCCGACCTGGCGCGGACGGGTGAAAAAGAGTTGATCGACGTGATCACCAATCATTCGCCGAATGATCCCGCGACTGCGGGACAAGTGAACGGCAACGGCAGCAGCTACGCCGGTCGCGTCCAGGAAGCGCTCGGCAACATGTTCATGGACATCGTCTGTTCGCATTGCGGCAGCAATAAGGTCATCCGGGCCGGCGCGTGCGGGGTTTGCACCGAATGCGGAACGAGCCAGGGATGCAGCTAGTAAGCGCCCACGGTTTCGATCTCCTTGTTTGTGATGTTGCCGGTCGAGACTAAGACCAGTCGCGCGGGTGCGCGCTTCAAAAGAAAAGAGTCTGCAAATTCCAAGTCTTTGCTCTCGAGAATGCGGTTTTCCTCCGCGCAGACATCGGTAAGCTCATCATCCGGCGTCAAGTTGCGCCGCGGAAGATCAAGCGTGTAGGGCGTCGTAATTCGCTGCTTTCAACAAACGCGCCAATCATCGCGGCAACTGCACGTCCACTAGGAACTTCATTCAACGAGCGCGACCCGTTTGGCATCGCTCACGCGCGCCGCATAGGCGAGGGCAGCGAGCAAATCATCCCGCTCCAAGTCCTCGTAATCAGTTCCAGCAACATCGCGACCGGATACCGCAGGCCGCGAATGCACGGTTTCCCGTGACAGATGCGTGGATTGATCATGATGCGCTTCAACAGGTCTTCAGTGGACATAAACCCAGAATAATTCGTCAACGCTCTGCTCGCTACTTCAAAGAAACGCCGGCGCAAACTGCCTCTGTATCGACTGCTGCACGAGCCAGGGAGTAGCTAGCGCTGTGGCGCTGCGGCGCTGTAGGGGAAGCTGTTAGCTTCCCTTTTCGGAGGAAAGGGCAACGCTTTTCCCCGCAGATCCGGCGACAGTGTTCCAGCGGCGTGTTGGACATGCGCAGGTGAGGAGTTACAGTTCGTGACCCGCCGTTTGTTGACGGGATTCACTTTATTTTCCCGATGACTGAGACCGAAACACAGCGGCAGAAAGAAATCGCACAGGCAGAGGAGTTACTTTTTGCCGGCCCGCAAGCGCTCGGTTTCGCCAAAGGTCTTTTTCAAGGCCACTTCGTTTCGGACTGGGTGTTGCCGTATCCGCGTATTCCGGCGGCGCAGCAAACGGAGCTGGACAAGGCGCTCGCGGAGGTGCGGCAATTTCTTGATGAACATCTCGATCCTGTAGCGATCGATCGACAAGCAGACATCCCGCGCGCTGTGATCGATGGGCTGGGGCGGGTCGGCGTGCTCGGCATGACCGCGCCTGTGGACTTCGGCGGTCGCGGGTTCACGCAGATGACGAACTGCAGAGTGCTGGAGGAAATCGGAAGCCGCTGCGCATCGACATCGGTGTTCGTAAACGCGCATCATTCGATCGGCATTCGCGCGCTGCTGCTCTTTGGAACGCGCGAGCAAAAACAAAAGTGGCTACCGAAGCTGGTGACCGGGGAACAATTGGGAGCTTTCGCGCTCACGGAGAAGGAAGCTGGCTCCGACGCCGCCAACGTGCAGATGCAAGCGCGTCCGAGCGAGGACGGCTCGCATTTTATTTTGAATGGTGAGAAACGCTACATCACAAACGCCGCCATCGCGCACGTGCTCACGGTAATGGCACGAACTTCTGCGCCCGGTTCCGATAAGACCGCGATCACGGCATTTCTGGTCACTCCCGATATGCCGGGGTTCACCATCCTGGAGGCGCGGATGCCGAAAATGGGAATCCGCGGCACCGCGACTGGACGTTTCGCGCTGCGCGACGTCAAAGTCCCGAAGGAAAACATTCTCGGGCCGCCGGGCAAAGGCCTGAAGGTCGCGCTGACCGTGCTCGATTTTGGTCGGACAACTTTCGGCGCTTGTTGCACCGGCGCGGCCAAAACTTGTTTGCGGCTCGCGGTCGAGCACGCGAACACGCGCAAGCAGTTCAATAAAACCCTGGGCGAATTTCATCTCGTAAAAAAGAAAATCGCGCGCATCGCGGCCGATGCCTACGCCATGGAAGCGATGACCACGATCACGGCATCGCTCATCGACCGCGGATTGGAAGATTACATGATCGAGACGGCCATGCTCAAAGTCTTCACGACCGAGCGACTGTGGGAAGCGATCAACGAGACATTCCAAATTTACGGCGGCTCAGCTTACTTCGTCGATCTTCCCCTGGAGCGAATGGTGCGCGACGCGCGCATCAATCAGATCGGCGAAGGCAGCAACGAAGTACTCACCTCATTCATTGCTCTGGTCGGGATGCGCGGCCCGGGCATGGAGTTCAAGGAAATCTACGACACGATGTTGAAACCATCGCGCGGTTTGGGCAAGGCATGGACGGCGGGCATGCATCGGCTCGGCGCTGCGGTGCGCATTCCCGACGTGCCGGTGCGCAGCGCCGAGTTACGTTCCTTTGCGAATCAACTCGGACGCTTGATTTGGCGTTTTAACATCGCGGTCAATCGCGCGCTCATCGCCTATCGCGAGCCAATCCTCGATATGCAGCTCGTCCAGGAGCGAATCGCCGGCGCGGCCATGGATCTTTTTGCATCGACCTGTGTCCTGAGCCGTTGGGATGCCGAGCTTCAGTTCGCGCGTCGAAACGGCGATTCCGCGCCGCAAACAGACCACGCCGCCGATCTTTTCTTGCGCCAGTCGTTTCGTAGAATCCGCCGTTTCCTTAGCGATCTGAGCGAGAACGACGATAAGGCAGTGCTCGCGACGGCAAATGCTGCGCTAGGCCAAGACCGGAGCAAGTAGCGACAGCCGTTAAGCTCGGCGGTGCTTTTCTCGAATTGATTCCGCCGTTTCGCACAAGACGGCCTCAGAAGCGTTTTTCCCGAACGAGAAACTCGGAGGCTGGCCACCTGCTCTAAATCGCCACTGCCGTGACAGAGCCAGGCAAGGACCCCGAGCAACAGCGACTGATCTTTCCAAAATTCTTCCGATGGTGCTGTATCGGCGCCGCTCTCCTGTTTTGCCTTGGCGTTGCGATGAAGCTCAGCGGTTCTTCGACAGGAATATGGCGAACTCTCCACAGGGACTCGACGGTCCGACTTTTGCTTCAAAAGAGGCATGCGTCGCAGTGAGCTGGAATTTAGTACGCCGAATCACATCGATCTTAACGGCAAGCGGCTGCTCATTTTTATCGTCGCCTATAATGCCGAGACGACGATCGAAAAGGTTTTGAGCCGCATCCCGGCGTCGCTGCATTCGGACGACGTTGAAGTGCTGATTATCGATGATTCATCGAAAGACGACACGTTTGTCAAAGGCTTACGCTACCAACAACGCAATTCCGAATTCAAAATCACCGTCCTGCGCACGCCGGAGAATCAAGGTTACGGCGGTAACCAGAAGCTCGGTTACCGCTATGCCATCGACAACGGTTTCGATATCGTTGCGCTCGTCCACGGCGATGGACAATACGCGCCGGAAAAATTACCGGCGTTGCTCGAGGCACTCCTGCGCGGCGAAGCAGATGCCGTTTTTGGTTCGCGCATGACCGATAAATGCGCGGCGCGCCAGGGTGGCATGCCGCTCTACAAATGCATCGGTAACCAGGTCCTAACGAAGTTTCAAAACCGGATGCTCGGGACCAAGCTCTCCGAATTTCATTCCGGTTATCGGCTCTACGTCACCTCGGCGCTCGCTCAAATTCCGTTCGAAAAAAACACGAACGATTTCCACTTCGACACCGAGATCATCATTCAATTCGTGCTGAAAAAACTTCGCATCGTCGAGCTGCCGATCCCGACGTTTTACGGCAACGAAATCTGCTACGTAAATGGGGTGAAATACGCAGCAAACATTTTTCGAACAATGCTCCGCGCGCGCTTCCATCAGATGAATTTGCTTTTCGACCGGAAGTTCGACGTCAATACGCCTGCGGAAACCTATGATTTGAAGCTCGGATACGAATCTTCGCACACCGCCGCCATCGCCGCAGCGCGTCCCGGCGGGCATATTCTCGATGTTGGTTGCGGCCAGGGTTCCATCGCGGCCGAACTGATCAAGCGAGGTTGCCGCGTCACCGGAATGGACCGGTATGTGCCCGATCCTCCCGAGAGGCCGGAGCAGGTCAATTTCATCCGATGGGATCTCGATCGGAGAGAGTTCCCAGTGAACGTCTCGCAGTTCGATCAAATCTTTATGCTCGACATCATCGAACATTTGAAGGAACCGGCGCATTTCATGGATGAGCTGCGTTTTGCGACTGGTTGCAAACGT
>JBAQJG010000227.1:0-10041 GCA_049300145.1 Chthoniobacterales bacterium
GAGATTGCCGAGAAAAGCGTCGGCGCGTACGATCAGCCTGACTGGTTCAACTCAAACCCCATCAAACATGAAAACAGTTATTCTTACTAAGTTACACACCACCGCGATTGCACATGGCACCTTCGTCGCTGCGCTCGCGCTCAGTCTCGCCTTTAGCCCAAGCGTTGCCCGGGCCGATGAAACCTGCTCGTCACCTTACCTTGCCCGCATCGAGGGACAGGAGGAATTCGTTTATGTTTGGACGCTCGGCGTCGAAGGCCTTGGAGATGGCGCAGACAAACTTGTCACCGTTGACGTAAAGCCCGGCTCGCCCACCTACGGAAAAATTGTCAGCAGCTCTTCCGTTGAGGGCCGCAACGAGGCGCACCACGGCGGATTCACCGACGATCGGCGCCAACTCTGGCTCGCCGGCCTCGATAGCAGCCGCGTTTTTATCTTCGACGTGCACACGGATCCGGCAAAGCCGAAGTATGTGAAAACCATCGACCACTTTGCCGAGGCCACTGGCGGCGCGATCGGTCCGCACGGCGCGTACGCCTTGCCCGGACGCGTGCTGATTCCGTGTCTTTCGAACGCAAACGATCACAGCGGCCGGACCGCTCTGGTCGAATACGGAAACGACGGCAACTACATCACTACGCATTGGATGCCGACAAAGGATGACGCGCAGGGCGCGGCTGACGCGAAGTTTGCCGACGGCTACGGCTATGACGCGCGCGTGCTGCCACGCAAGAATGCTTTGCTCACCTCATCGTTCACGGGTTTGAACAATTACATGATGGAGTTCGGCAAAATGACCGCCGATCCCGAGGCGATGAAACATTTCGGGGGGACAATGGTGATGTGGGATTTCCATGCGCGTCAGCCCAAGAGAGTTTTTCAAGTGCCGGGTGCGCCACTCGAAATCCGCTGGGCTTGGGGGCCTACGCACAACTACGCTTTTACCGCGACCGCATTGACGTCAAAGGTTTGGTTGGTCTACCAGGACGATGGCGGCGAATGGCAGGCGAAGGACGTTGCGCCGATCAGTGACGTGAAGGGCGGTGTGCTTCCGGTCGATATCAGCCTGAGCGCCGATGACAAAACTTTGTTTGTAGATTGTTTCGGTGACGGCAAGTGCCGCGTGTTCGATGTTTCCGATCCACAAAAGCCGAAACAGATTTACGAGAAACAGATTGGCCGTCAGGTTAACATGGTGTCGGAAAGCTGGGATGGGCACCGGGTGTACTTCACCAGCTCGCTGCTGGCGCGATGGGACAAAAAAGGCGCCGACAACGAGCAGTTCGTCCGTGGTTATGCCTGGGATGGTAAAGAGTTGAAGCCAGCCTTCGATCTTGATTTCACCGCGCTCAAGCTGGGCCGTCCTCATCACATGCTCTTCGGCTCGACGAAAATCGGCTCACCGCGCACGGTCGCGAGCAAGTAATGTAGGAGGTACCTTAGCGCCGTGACCAGTCAATGTGTGGGGGACTTAGGCGCTGCGACCAAGGTGGACCGTGTGCTCCCCTGGCGCGCCGGAGCCTTGCGCGGAGGCGGCCGCGCGCGATGCTAAAAATAGTCCCCCTCATATTTATTTTATCGACCGCAGGAATAACCGTCCAAGCCGAGAGCGTTCCGCCTCGCGACAGCGACTACGATTACGATCCACCAGTGCCGGGCAGCTACAGCTTGCCGGTCGTCAAGACTGCGGCCGACGGGACGTTGCTCGATTCCACCGGCAAAGAAGTAAATCTGCGTGATCTGACTCACGGCCGTATCACGGTCCTGAGCTTCATCTATACTCGGTGCGCCGCACCGAAAGCGTGTCCATACGCCACGAACGTATTTGGGCAGCTTCAATTGGTGAGCGCAAAGGACAAAGCGCTTGCCGCAAATATGCGGCTGGTGAGCCTGAGTTTTGATCCCGAACACGACACGCCGCAGCATCTCGCCGAATATTCGGAAAACGTGCGCGAAACCAAATCCGGGTGCGAATGGCGCTTCGCCACAGCGAAATCGCGCGCCGAGTTGAATATCATCCTTAACGCCTACGGCCAAGCCGTGGATAAGAGAAACAATCCCGCCGATCCGCAGGGTCCGCTTTACCACATCTTACGCGTCTTTCTCATCGATCGCGAGGGCCGCATCCGCAATATCTACAGTTCCGCCACGCTCGACCTTCGCCTCGTCCTTGCCGATGTGAAAACGCTGCTGCTGGAGGAGGCAAGGCTTTCGAAACAATAAGCCACAACGACGCGCAAGGCAGCCTGCCAATCATAATTGAGTACGGTGCTGGGCGTCTGGCTTTATTCAAACAGCACCAGCCGATTCGATTGTCTAGATAGGAATCCCGCGAAGCTTCGGCCGGGCGGAGAGAGGCATTACAGCGCGCTGTGCCTCAGCGAAAATGGCCAGCAGTGCGGTAGATCGGGCGACGGCATAATTCTTGCACCAGCGACTATCTGTGATCTGGTGCCATCGTCACCGTCCGTCTGCATCGCGGCGCAGCCGATTATGGCGTTCAACCCACTCAGCCCGCAAATAACTCCGACTATGAACATGAAAAACACCGCTCCGCTTCTCTTTCTCGTTTGCCTGGGATGGGCAACGTCTTCCTTTGCATCGATTTTCTATGTGAAGCCCACTGGAAGTGATGCGAACTCGGGAACAAGCTGGCCCTCGGCCAAGAAGACCATCCAGGCCGCGATCAATGCCGCAAGCGCGGGCGACACCGTGATCGTGAACGACGGCACGTATGCTTTGACTAGTCCGATCACCATTTCCAAAGCCATCGTGCTCAGTAGCGTCAATGGCGCGAGCGCGACCGTTCTGGATGGCCAGCAAAGCGTGCGATGCGTTTCCGTCACCGACGCCGGCGCGATTGTGAACGGCTTCACCGTGCAGAACGGACGCGCCCGCACAGGCGCCGGAATTTATTGCAGCAACGGGACCATCGAGAATTGCACCGTCCTTAATAATATCGCCACGGGCAACGATAGTGGCGACGGTCTGGGAGGTGGCATTTACGTAAGCAACGGCAACGTGCGCTTCTGCAACGTCCACAACAACACCGCCAACTCCGTCGTCACCAATCAATACTCTAATTCCGCTTCGGGTGGCGGCATCTACTCGATGAATGGCGCGATTACAAACTCGACCATCTCGGACAATGTCTGCACGGCTAATTACGCAAACGGCGGCGGCGTCGAACTCAATGGCGGCACGCTGACGAAGTGCCAAGTGACCGGGAACTCGTCGACCGCGCTTTTTTATCCATACGGCGGCGGAATTAATGCCAGCCCCGGCGCCATCATCGACGGCTGCGTGATCAGCGGAAACTCCGCCACGGCCACGGAGACCGGCCTGTACACCACCTGCGACGCAAACGGCGGGGGATTTTACATCGGTAACGGCAGCACCATCCAAAACACCCTCGTCTTCGGAAACAGCGCCAACGCCGCCTACGGCTTTGCCGGTGGTGGTGGCGGCTGGTCCAGCGGATCGACCGTCCGCAATTGCACCATCACGGGCAATTCTGTCAATGCCCCATCAAACGCCGCCCAAGCCCAGGGAGGCGGGATGCTATGGGGCTACAGCGACACTTGCGTTAATAACATCATCACCTTCAACAGCGCGCCCGTGAACCCCGACAACTCCGCTGTGAATCCATCCTCGTATCCGCAATATCTGAATTGCTGGATTTCCCTCGACCCACTCTTTGTCAACGCCTTGGCCAGCGACTTTCACCTGCAACCGAATTCCCCTTGCATCAATGCCGGCGTGAACCAGGCCTGGATGACAGGCGGGCAGGATTTGGACGGCAACGCACGCATTATCAACACCACCGTCGATATCGGTGCCTATGAGTTCACGACCACGCCGCCCACACCCACCGAGCTAGGCAACATCTCTACACGCATGAACGTGGGCACGAGCGACGACGTGCTCATCGGTGGCATCATTATTCAAGGAAACGCGCCGAAGAAGGTTATCATCCGGGCGATCGGGCCGGAGCTGACGCAATACGGTGTGCCAGGTGCGTTGCGAGATCCCACTTTGGAACTTCATAACGGCGCCGGCGCAATCATCGGTCGGAACGATAACTGGGGCACGACCATACGAGGCGGCGTGATTACGAGCGATCAAGTCGCCGAAATCCGAGCGAGCGGGCTCGCGCCGAGCGATAGCCACGAATCTGCCATCATATCGACATTACAGCCCGGCAATTACACGGCAATCGTCCGCGGAGCGAACAACACCATTGGCATCGCGCTCATTGAGGTTTACGATTTGGATGCGACAGCCGACTCCAACCTCGCAAACATCTCCACGCGCGGCTTGGTCGGAACAGGCGACAGCGTCATGATCGGCGGCTTGATCATCCGCGGCTCGACCCCGGAGAAGGTGATTGTCCGCGCCCTTGGCCCGGAACTCACCGCACACGGAGTCCACGGCGCGCTGCAAAACCCGACCCTCGAATTGCACGACAGCCACGGCAACTTGATCGCCTTCGACGATAATTGGCAGGACAGCCAGCGAACGGAAATCCTAGCCACAGGTCTCCAGCCCACCGACAATCGCGAAAGCGCCATCGTGGCCACCCTTCCTCCCGGCAACTACACCGCCATCGTCCACGGAGTTAATGGAACGACCGGTGTGGCCTTGGTGGAGGTCTACAAGTTGAATTAGTACGCGGCGTCCGCACTTCTGGGAGGTTTCTTCTGGCCTGCTTGGCAAGAAGCGCCCACCTTTGCTGCGTGTCGCCAGACTCCTTGATCGCCGCAATAATGCGGCGGATTCCGAGAGGCTTGGCCCGTAACTGCACTGAACACAAAAAAAGCGAAAATGAATGCTCTGAATTCTAACGAAAATAAGATGCTTGCACCCAGCTATTTTGCAGAACAGAAGCTGTCGGACAGCTACCGCTACCAATAGTGAGCGTTTTCATCTCTCAACAATAACCTATCAACCATGAACTGAGCTTTCAAAACGGTAGCCTTAGCTGAATCTGCTAGTTAGGCGACGCCGCTCGCCAGCGCGCGGGCACACGTGTCGCAGATGCATCGGACGCCGCGCTCCTCGGTCGGAACAGCTTCGAGCATATCCGCGGTGAGCCTTATGCTCACGCACCAGCAAGCGCCGACTGGGTGTCCTTCGGCCATGGCGCAGCGATTAGGCTGACCGCATAGCGGGCATTTCTGCTTGTCGCTCATCAGTGCATCCAGCATTTGCAACGTTTGGGCTTTCGCAATTTCATCTAACGAGAATTAGGTGCGTGTGTCCGCTAACGCACTGATCATCTGTTGGGTTTCGGAGGAAAAACGCTTCACTTCGTCCGGCGTGAGCAAACCATGGGAATGAATCAACGAAAGCTGAAGTCGCGCGGTGGAGCGCCGTGGATTGTCGAACAGTGCGGCCAAATCTTTGTCTTTGTATCGGACGATCTTAAAAACCTGAAGGTATCGCTGATGCGCGGTCTGGCCTGAAACAGAGCTGGCGTCTCGAATCCCCGAAAGCACGCGCTCGCAAAACCGTTCGAGTGCCAACGGCTGAAGCTGACGAAATAACTTCCAATCTGCCTCTGGAATGTCGCGCGACACGGTGCTCAGCATCTAGCGAGAATGAGATCAGCCACCGCTGGCGAAAGCGAGCGTGGATTGCCCGCCACGGCGGGTAAACTGTTGACGTGTTTTCGTAAAGTAAAGCGAGGCGGTACACCGGTCCGTCAAGCTCGGACGGACTGGCCGTGGCGAGCCAGGGGTTGGCCACGTGTTCTTCGTTCTACGCTGTTCGCTGAATCGGCTGTTAGACGCATTTCAATATGCCACAGGCACCTCTTTTAGAATGTCGAACTTATTCCGATCTCTGAACCGGACGGTCCACTCGAAGGCAAACGTCTCCAGCGAATGACGTGGTCTGGGGGTGTAGTACAGACCTCGCATAATCATCTCCAAAGTATGTTTACCACGCCAACGCTTCGCGAAGAAACTCCAACGCTCCAGCTCGTGAAATTCCGGATGCTTTGTGAGCAGCTTATGCTCGGTAGCGTCATAAGCCGGCTTGCGAACACGCGTCGGCGATTTGCCGGTAGTACGGAAAATATGCACGAAGTCACCCGAATTCGCTTCGTAGCTGTTGATAGCTACTTCATCAGAACTTGGCGACCACAGAACATCAATGTCGCGTCCACCAGCATGCGAATAGAACAACACTGATTGCTTCCTTACGTCAACAACCCGTAATGAAACCGCGGAAGACCCGGGCATTGCAGTAGGTGCGATGATCACGACATAATGCATATTCGGCGAGACGAAACTTCCGCCTTTGTCGGTGCCAATGTGCGCGCCGGCGCAATATTTCGTTGTTGCATAAAGAAGCGCAACGGCAAGGAGTGGCTTCAATCGTCTAACGAAAAAGAGATAAGGCACGGCAGGGTGTCGTGGTAACACACTGAAGTTGCCTCGGCAAGGGGCCGTTGGTTTCATCGACTGGTTAGGCCTACACAGCGCGCATTTGCTGGCGAATCGGTTCATTATCTGCGTACACCTGCCACTCCGCAATCTGACCGTCGCGGACCACAGCGCGAAGCGCCACGGGAATGCTCCATCCCGAGTTTGGTCGCTTAAGATCGTCCGACCAGTAGGAGCCACTCGCTACACCCACGAGCATCGTCTCGTCTTTGGCAGCCTCCGCGCGGAAAAAGCGGCTAATTTCGAGATGATAATCAGACACCATGGCGAAGTAGAACTTCCAGCCGTCGCGCATGGAGTTGCGGCCTTCTACCACCGCGCCAAGCGAATCAATGAAACGATGATCCGATGTCATGAGTGTGGCAAGGCATTCGACATCGTGCGCGTTAATCGCGGTGATGAATTGCTCGGCTACTTTTTGTGGGGTCATACGTGCAACGAATAGGTTCGCATAGGCCTAACGAGAAAGGAGATCACCGACCGCGGGAGTTAGAAGTGACTTCATGAAATAGGCAAGGCTAAGCGTAAGAACAGGTCGCGGTTCGCCGAGTAGCATGGTTAGATGTTGTCGACCGCCACCGTTTCGACCCACTGTGCACGCCAAGCAGGGGCCTTGAATGGATCGGCAAAGTATTGAGTTTCATGCGACACTTTTCCATCCCGAAACTCCATAATGCTCACGGTGTAGACGCGCTTGCCTTCGTAGATAATCACGTACTCGGTGATCCAGAGATTGCCCTTTCCCACGATCCGGCGGACCGAAAACCCCGATGGCCTGCCAGGATGATGACTACGAAGCGCCTCCAGATTACTCCGACCGCGAATTACCTCGCCTGACTGTGGATACTCGCACACCATGTCATCGTGGTAGATTTGATGTTCAGCAACTTGATCACCCGCAGCAGACGCTGCCCAATGCCGATCAATGGCCATCCGAATGTTCTGCTCTTCCATTAGCGGCCTCCTTTAGCGTTTACGTGTTCATGACAATGAACTTCGTCGACATCTAACGAGAAAGAGATAAGCCACGGCAGGGTGTCGTGGCAAACACACTGAGCTTATCTCGCAATGGGGTCGTCGGCTTCATCGAATGGTTAGGCCTTTGGTATGAAAGTCACAGGCACCTTTATCAATGTCTCTTCTTCGGTCTGCGGTGGCGACAGCCGAACTGAGCTGATCTTACGATACGGCACTGCACCAGGTTTGAATCGCCATTGCAGCAGCGCTTGAACGGCGTCGTCGTCTAGCATTTGATTGCCTGTCGTGTAACCCACAATCACATGTTTAACGCGCCCTGTCGGAATGTGAACGCGCAGAAGAAATATGCCGCTGCCTGCAACACGGCGCACGAGGGCCTCAACAGGATACTTTGGCCGTGGAGCAAAGATTGCATCTGGAGGTAGCGAAACGGTGACCGGCGCAGCGAGCGAAGTAACAGCGAAAGTGTATGCGATGATAGATGCGAAAATGCGGTATGTGCGCATAAGGCCCTAACTACAATTCGACGAAACTTTGTTTCGTCTATTTCGGCTTTCATCGAGGGAACGATCCCGGTAAAAAATCCATGCTTCATCCTTTACTGAGTACTTCCGGCAGCGCCAAGCCTAAACTGCTCGACCAAGTCCGCGATGCGATTCGGCTAAGGCACTACAGCCTCCGGATGGAACAAGCGTAATCCGATTGGATTCGCCGTTTCACTTTGTTTCACAACAAAAATAATCAGCGGCCGCGCGTGAAGCTTCCGGCGAGCCGTCAAAAGCGACAGGCTAGGTCGCCGCGGCGACTGCCTCCCACAATCCGAAGAATCCGCGTCATCCGCGGTGATGGACAAGTCGCGGGGATCGGGATGAAGAGTCCGCTCGATTAAAAATGTGCCGCATTGAGAGAAAACGTCCAACTCCGAAAGCTTTCGCGAGCGGGCGTTCAACATCCAACATCGAACGTCGAGTGAGGCACGCTTTCGCGAGGCGTGGCTACCGTCTTGTGATTTGGCGCGCAGGGGGTAACTTGGCCGATGCGACGCCGCCCGCCAATCCGTGAGTCGGACGGACTCGTCCCTCGACAAGTCGGACGGATTCGTCCTGCGGCAAACCGCGGCTTCACGCTGATCGAAATCGTGATCGCGGTTTTCATTATGATGCTGCTCCTCTTGCTGGCGGTGCCGAGCATGAACGGCGTGCTGGCGGACAAGCGATTGCGGCGTTCGCTGGATAGATTCAATAATCTGGTGCACCAGGCGCAGGAGCGAAGCGTAGCCGAGCATCGCGCCTATCTCATCGTCTGGGGCGACAAAGATGTCGCGCTGCGCCCGGAAGCTTTTGCCAAAGGCGAAGAAGCGAGATCGACCGCAGACTTTGCGCTAGCGCCTGGAAATGTTTTGAAACTTACGCTGCCGGCGGCACTGACGAAAAATCCGCCGGGCGAATGGATTTTCTGGCCGTCGGGGACGTGCGAGCCGGCTGTTGTCCAATTTAGCGGGCGGGACGGTTCATGGACGGCGAATTATTCCCCGTTAACGGCGCGCCCTGAGCTTACCAATTATGCGGCGAGGTGATTTGTCGATGTTGAATCGAGAATCGAGAATCGAGAATCCAGGTTCGAAATTCCGTTGGCGCCGCGGGTTTGCCCTCTACGAGGTGATCATCGGCGTGACGATTTTCGCGGTGGGCGTGCTCGCGCTTGGCCGGGCGGTGGAGAATTGCTTGAACGCGAGCATGCTCAATGCAGAAGAGGAGCGTGTGCGCCAGATTTTGTCCAATCGCATGGCCGAACTTCAAGCTACGCCCGGGTTTCCCGATGCGGCGAAGGAATTCAAGATCGATACCGGCTACGGCGTGGTGAAATTAGTCCAGAAAAGCACACCGGCTGATTTGACCGAGCCGGATGGCGGGAAGCTGAGCGGAATCAATCTGGTGGTCCTGACCGCGCAATGGGCGCGCGGCGGAGTCTCGCAATCGAAGCACATCGCGTTTTATGTTTATCGGCCTGGATAGTTCTCGATCTTCAGGCGACACGCCTGTCTCTACGGCTCGCAAGAATTGCTTGCGGGCCTTTACTCTGCTGGAGATCACGCTGGCAGTCGCGATCCTGGCGATGATGTCGGTGGCGATTTATCGCTTCGTGGAATCGAACTTGACCGTGCTGCGCGTTTCCTCCGAGGCCAGCGCGGCGGATGCGCGTTATAGCGGTCTGCGTGATCTCTTGATGACGCAATGGCAAAGCTTGTCTGGGGGCAACGGCGCGATGACGGGTGAGCCGTTCAAGTTCAACGATCGCCCGCGCGATGAGATCAAGTGGACTTGCGGGGCCGGGCCTGGATTGCTCACGCGCTATGCGGCGGGTGATTTTACGGTGTCGATGCGATTGCAAAAACGGGAAAGCGACAAGAGCAACCGGCTCGACCTGGGTCTCCTGCGCAAACCGGAGGATGATCCGTCCATTACGCATGAGCACGAGAGCTGGGTGCCGTTGATTGAGAACGTGGGCAGTCTGCAAATCCGCTATTTCGAGCCGCGATTGAATGTTTGGGTGGATCGATGGACCGACACCCTGGTTTTGCCGCGGCTGGTGAAGATCTTGGTCGGACGCAACT
>JBAQJG010000228.1:0-15740 GCA_049300145.1 Chthoniobacterales bacterium
CAATCCGGTTCTACTTGCATTGACTGCTATCGGACTGGCCGTCGCCGCTCTCCTCGCCTGCCTCATCCCCGCGCGCCGGGCGGCATCGATCGATCCCATCCAAGCATTGCGTACCGAATGACTTTCTCCCAACAAATCAACCCCACATTCCCATGAACGACGTTCGTTTCGCTTTTCGGCAATTACTCAAGTCGCCCGGATTTACTTTGCTTGCGCTCATCACGCTGGCCCTGGGGATCGGACTGAACACCGCAATCTTCAGTTTGATCAACGATCTGTTTCTGCGCGGCCTTCCATTCAAGGAGCCGAGACGTGTCTTGCACATGTATTCCAATGTCAAGGATCGCAATCTACTCGAGATCGCGGTGTCGGCGCCGCGGTATCAGCATTACCGCGATGGGCAGAGGATGTTCGATGGATTCGGCGCCGAAAACACCCTCCCGTTCACTTTGACCGGACTGGGCGATCCCGTTCAACTTTTTGGCGGCAAAGTGACCTCGAATTATTTCGATGTGCTCGGAGTGCGCCCGATTCGTGGCCGCAATTTTTTGCCACAGGAGGAAGAGACCTCCGATGTGGCGATGGTGACCGAGAATTTCTGGCAGAAGCGCATGGGCGGCGACGCGAACGTGATTGGTCGCAGTATCACGCTCGACGGGGTTTCGCACACGATCGTTGGCGTGTTGCCAAATTTGCCATTCTCCTGGACCGGACCGAATGCCGAGATTTGGACAACCAAACCATTCGTGATTCCCGGATTCTCCTATGAACGAATGATGCGCGGCACCGGGTTCCTGCGCGTGGTTGGACGATTGAAGCCCAGTATGACGATCGACCAGGCGCGTGCCGCGTTGCCCTCGCTCGATCAAAGTTACCGCACTCAGTATCCAGACAAGATCGACAGCTCAGCGACTATGTCTCTGAAGACGCTGCCCGAAGATGTCGTCGGCAATCTGCGGCCGGCGTTCGCCACTTTGATTGCGGCAGTGGCGTTCGTATTGCTGATCGCCTGCAGCAACGTTGCCAACCTATTGCTCGTGCGTTTCACCGGCCGGCGACGGGAGATCGCGCTGCGGATGGCGTTGGGCGCGACCCGCGCGAGCGTGTTGCGGCTTTTTATTTTCGAAAGTCTGCTCGTGAGCATTTTCGCAGCGGTAGTTGGCACAGCGCTGGCGTGGCAGCTGGTGCCGCTTGTGCCGAAAATGGCGGCAAATTTTCTTCCTTTCGATCCCGAGACTACGATCGGTCTCTCGCTTCCGGTTCTCGGGTTCACGATTGCTTTGTCGATCTTAACGGGCGTGGCCATGGGAATCTATCCTGCCTTGCAAAGTTCGCGGGCCGATCTGGTTGAGGGATTAAAAGAAGGCGGGCGCGGAACGAGCGGCAGTATGCGACAACAACGGTTCCGCAAAATTTTGGTCGGCGTACAAGTCGCACTGTCGGTAACGCTGCTCGCTGGCGCGGCCTTGCTCATCACCAGCTTTATCCAGTTGAGCCGGCAGAACATTGGGTTCCGCCCCGAAAATCTCTGGATCGGCCTCGTTACGTTACCGCAAGCGCAATATCCCGACTCGCCCACACGTCAACATTTCGTGGAACAAACTCTTGCCGCGTTGCACGTGGTTCCAGCTCTCCAAAGCGCGACGGTCAGCGGCGACATTCCGCTGCTCGCCGGCGCCGGCAATGCAACGCTTTACTCGCGCCCGGACGGGGAGATTTTGCCGATCGATAAACGCGCATCGGCCCCGAGCCACGACATTGCTCCGGATTATTTCAAGACGTGGGGCATTCCAATTTTGGCTGGACGCGATATCGACGAACACGATGTGGCCGATCATCAAAATGTCGTTCTGATCAGTCAGGCTGGCGCCAAGAAAGTTTTCGGCAATGAGAATCCGATTGGCAAGACGCTTCTGGTCACAAGTGGAAGCATCCCTGTGGAAATCGTCGGTGTAGTCGGCGATGTCCGGACGCGAAAAGTAGCCGAACCGGACGACATGGAATTCTATCGCCCCTGGGCGCAGGAGAATTTTCCGTTCGCAGTGATCGGGGTGCGGAGCAATTTAAGAGTCGATGCGGTGACGAGATCGGTGCAATCGGCGCTAAACACGGTCGATCCGGGTTTGGCGATCGCAATTCCCCAATCGATGGAAGAAATTGTCGCGCAAGCGCTTGGCCAAGCTCGGCTGATGATGTGCTTGCTCGGCATTTTCGCTGGAGCGGCGTTGTTGCTGGCTACGGTCGGCATTTACGGCGCAGTCGCATACACGGTCGAGCAACGCACCGGAGAAATCGGCGTGCGCATGGCGCTTGGCGCGCAAACCATGGATGTCTTGCGATTAATCGTGAACCAGGGAATGCGGCCGGTGATTTTCGGACTAATGGTGGGATTGGCCGCGGCCCTGGCGCTCGGCCGTTTGATCGCATCGCAACTTTATCAAACGTCCGCTCACAATCCGGTTTTGCTGGCAGCGACGATGTCGATCCTCGGGCTTGCTGCGTTGCTCGCATGCGTGCTTCCCGCACGTCGAGCTGCAATGGTCGATCCCATCCAAGCGCTCCGCACGGAATAATTGCCTATGTAATATAATATGCTGAGCGACCTGAGATTTGCCCTTCGGATGCTGACCAAGAGTCCGGGGTTCAGTGCGGTGGCGATCATTACGCTCGCTCTCGGCATTGGCGCGAACACCGCCATCTTCAGCGTCATCGATGCGGTTTTGCTGCGACCATTGCCATTTCCGGAAGCGGATCGTCTCGTTCGGATCTACGAAACATTCGGGGAGGAAGGTGCCGTTAGCGACAAGCTCAACCTGTCTGAGCAAACGTTGCGTCAATGGCGGGACCACGGCGGCGATATTTTCGAATTGATCGGGGCCGCGACCGGCGCGAGCTTGACCAACGGTGCGAATGCGGAGGGAACGGCGCATAATTTCCGCGCCGCCCGCATTAGCTCTAATTTTTTGACGACAGTTGGGTTGCAACCCTTGCTCGGCCGTAATTTTACCGCCGCGGAAGATCAGCCTGGAGGTCCGCGAGTTGTAATGATTGGTTATGATTTTTGGAGACGTAATCTTAGCGGACGCGCAGACGTTGTTGGCCAAACCGTCAGACTCGATGGGGCGCTCTACACGATCGTCGGCGTGATGCCGAAAACGTTTCGTCATCCATATCGCGCGGAGTTGTGGGTGCCCCTGGCGCTAACATTCAGCACTGAGGGTCCGCGCTATCATTATCTTTACGGTGTGGCGCGGCTTCGCCGCGGTATTTCGATTGCACAGGCAGATGCGGCCGTTCGCCGGATGTGCGCAGCAATCGACCAAGCAGGTAGGGATCCGAACAATCCGAAGTGCGCAGCCATTCTTCCTTTGCGCGACAGCTTTATTATGGATGTCCGCCCGAAGCTCCTTATCATCGCGGCCGCGGCGGTGTGCGCATTGCTGGTCGCGGCGGCGAACTTTGCCGGATTATTGCTCGCGCGCGTGATTGAGCGGGACGGCGAAATGGCGTTGCGATCCGCCTTGGGCGCTACGCGCGGCCGTATCGTCCGACAAGGCCTGGCGCAGGCATTTTTGCTCGCTGTCTTTGGCACGCTCGGCGGATTGTTGATCGCGAGTTGGTTGACGCCTTTGCTAGTCGCACTCAGTCCGGAAGGCACCGACATAACCGGGAGCGCAATTCGCGAATTCGATTATGCTGTGCGCCTCGACTGGCCCGTCTTTACGTTCGCCGCCGGCGTCATGGTTCTGATTGGCCTCGGCTTTGGTTTGCTCCCAGCCTGGCGCGCGTCACGCGCGGATCTCAGAGGAGCGATCAGCCATCTGGGCCGCGGCGCGACCCTAGATGGCGGCACGCGTCGCGTTCTTAGCGGCCTGATCGTCACCGAACTCACGATGGCTGCTGTGTTACTCACGGGCAGCCTTCTGCTCACGCAACATTTTCGAAGTGTGGTGAACCAGCCGTGGGGTTTCTCGACTCAAGGCCGCATGGTTTTCAATGCGATGTTCTCCGACCGCCTTTTCGCTTCTCCGGAAGCTCGTCTCGCTTCGATCGAGCGAGTGCTGGCGGAGCTACGCTTGTTGCCAGGAGTTCGTTCCGCCTCCGTGACCGCGCCTCCACCAATGGAAGCTGCCCGGGATCTGATGAGCTGCGTTCCAGAAGGAAGTCACCCGGCGGAGCCGCGTGGCTATTACATCGCCTACCTGCGCACGACGCATCCGGGCTATTTTGCGACGCTGGGCCAGACGCTATTGCGCGGGCGCGATTTCAATGAAGCCGATAGGGCTGACACACAGCCCGTTTGTATCGTGAACGAGTCTCTCGCGCGTCGCTTCTGGCCGGGCCAAGATCCTTTGGGCAAACGCGTAAAACAGGGCCGCCTCGATGATGGACGTCCTTCGTTTGCCGTTGTCGGCGTGGTTGCAGACACGAAAGCTATTACCGATCCGCGTGACGGTGAAGTGGTCGGCACGGTCTGTTTACCGGTGCCGCGCGCGCTCGCGAGCAATTTTGATGAATTGACTTTTGTGGTCAACGCGGAGACGTCAAGCCGCGCGAACGCCTTGGAACCGGCCCTGCCTGCCGCGCTCAGCCACGCCGACAATCGACTCGTCGCCTATGACGTTACTTCGCTGGACGCCGCGGCGGCAGACACGTGGGTTGCCGAGCGTTTTCTGTTCGTTCTCGTGTCCCTCTTCGGCGTGCTCGGACTGATTCTCGCCGCCGTCGGACTCTACGGACTGCTTACCTTGCAGGTGGCGCAACGCGAATATGAATTTGGAATTCGCAGTGCGCTTGGCGCGACCCCTTCCCAAATTATTCAGCTCGTCGCACGCCAGGGCGCCACACTTCTTGGCATCGGCTCTGCCGTCGCCAGCGTCATTACATGGGGCTCAGTCCGTATAGTGCAGAGCTACTGGGCGGCGATGCCCGCTCCGAATGTTATCGCCTGCCTTCTCGCCGGCGCAGTGCTCTTTGCTGCCGCAACGTTCGCTTGCTGGTTTCCCGCTCGTCGCGCCGCGCGGGTCGATCCGGTCATCGCCCTTCGCGCTGAATAATAGTCATTCGGATCTCGTGATTCCCCTCGGACAGACGCTCAGGCGGCGACAGCTATCTGATCACGTCTTCGTGCCAAACAACCGTTTGAGCGAATTCCGAAAACCACGCCCACTCTCCAGTTTTCCAGAGCGCGCCACCAGGACTGGACAATTCGCGTGATTCAAAATGCTGCGGGTGAGATCACCCATGATGTAATGCCGGAGCATTCCGCGCGCTTGCGATGAACCGGTCACGATCAAATCGTGATCGCCTTGCCGCACTTCGGCGAAAATTTGATCGATCACGATGCCGTGGCGCACATGCACCTCCGCTGGCACGCCCAGGTGTTCGAGCTCCTCTTTTTGCCGGCGTAAATTCAATCCGAGCTCCGATCTCGATCCAAGCAATCGGTCGACGTCTTCTTCGAGTCGCACCAAGTCGGCGTAAATCGCGGGCGGTTCGGCCATGACATGCAACAAGGTGACCGACGCTCCGACGGCGGCGGCGACTTTTCCGGTCAGTTGCACCGCCTCCTCGATGAATTCTTTTCCGCCGGTACACACGAGAAAGCGTTTCAATCGGTTGCATTCGCCGATGGCGACGAGCACGGGTGGCGGAATCGCCTTGATCACTTCGTAGGTTTTTTCCGAGCGCCAGTAGAGTCCGGTTACCCCGGTCCGCTGCGCGCCGATGACGACGAGATCATAGGTCGTGGTCGATGTTTGATTGAGAATTTGCCGGACCGGTTCGCCGGCCCGCACCACGATCTCGGGTGCGACACCATCCGCACGGAGCGATTGCGCTTGCGCCTCGAGCGCATCGCGCAAGGGACGTTCGTCAGACGGTTTCTCGGCGATACCCAGAAGCGTAGCCTCCGCGCGAGAGGGACCGGCCAAAAGGCCGCCAATTCGCGTTGCGTTATCCGCGGCTGGCTTTCCGTCACTGCAAATCAAAATCTTCATCGCGCGTTACAATTTATGCCCGGTCATCAAAGTGTAAATCACGATGGCCGCACCGATCAGCGGAAGCGGAACAAAGGCCAGCCGAATTTTTGGCCCGGCAAAGTATTGCGTAGAGATGGCGCCAATCTGCGCGCCGATGGCCGCGCCCGTGTTCATGACCAGCGCGATCAGGATGTCCACGTTGCCTTTGGTCGCATGGCTAAATGTTCCGTAGCTAGCCGAAATGATGATCTCGAAAAGGTCGGTCCCAACCGCGAGGTGTGTCGGAATTCCGAGAACGTAAACCATCGAGGGCATCCGAATGTAACCGGCGCCGCCGCCGAGGAAGCCGCTGAATAATCCGCCCACGAACGCGACGAGTAGAATGATCCAGAGCGAAATCGCTTTCACGCCTGAGGCAGGAAGCGCGACCAGTGGCCAAATCTTTAAGCGCTGAATAGCCCGCGTTACGTGCCCGAATTCCGAATGGTCTTGGTTCGTCTTCCCGCCTGTTACCTTTCTTCGCGGCAATCGTCCCTTTTGCGAGGTCAACGTTTTCCAGCTCTCCCAAATCATAAAGGTGGAGATGCTCAGATAGACAGAGATCGAAACGATGCTCACGACCAGGTTAACGTTGCCTGCGCGTTTCAACATTTGAATCAACTGCGCGCCCACTTCCGCTCCTGCAATTGTTCCAATGGCCATGATCAATCCCAGGCGAAGATCAACATTGCCGAGGGCCCGATGCCGTTTTGCTGCGACCACCGACTTGCCGACGATGTGTGCCAGATCGGTGCCGACGGCGAAGTTCCAGTCAAGACCCACTGCGCGCAGCGCCGGGCCCGCGATGAAACTGCCGCCCACTCCAAAGAAGCCGCCGAGGATGCCGATAAGAAAGCCGACGATGACAAGATAAACTGGGCTGATGTGCGCTCCAGAGATTGGAAAAAACATGGCTTATTCCGAGCGGCCGCGAATGAGCCGCAATAAAAGCGTTGTCACATTTTCAAGCAGCACGGCCTGGCCGATGATGAGGAGAATCGCAACCGCGCCATAAGTATTGCGATGGTGAACCTCGAGCTGTTGCAGCCACCCGCCCAAAAAATGTAGAACAAGGAAAAAATAAGCGACAACGAGGAGCGCATAGATCGCCAACTCGATCGCAAAAGCTCTTAATGTCTTGGCGGTTGCGGCTTTCATGAGGCTTGTTAAAATGTTAAGCGTTAGAGCGTTAAAGCGGCAGCTGAATCGGCGTTGCGCCGATAGCCCTCCATCGCTTCCAACTCTTCATCGCTTCAACCCCATTTGCCGGTTGCGTGCGAGGCCGTCAACGGGCAAATTCCATTGCACCTCGAACGTTTCCTCTTAACGTTCGATTTCACTCTCCAGAAAAAAACCATGGCTGACGTTGCGAACAAATACGCCGAGAACGTAGCGGGAAAATTTTATGTCGACGATCAATGCATCGACTGCGATTTGTGCCGCGAAACCGCTCCGGCCAACTTCAAACGCAATGACGACGGCGGCCACTCCTACGTTTACAAACAACCGGAGTCTCCGGAGGAAGAAGCGCTCTGCAAGGAAGCGATGGAAGGGTGCCCCGTCGAAGCCATCGGCGATAACGGAGCGTAGTCTTTGCTTCTGTAGCGGCGGTCTGCGACCGTCGCACTATGCCTGAACGGCGCGTTCGAAAAAAAGCAAACGAGGAACGTCCAGCGCCGAACGCACAACATCCAATTCCATCCATCCCCGTCGCGCTCACCATCGCCGGATCGGACAGCAGCGCCGGCGCCGGCATCCAGGCGGACCTCAAGACTTTTAGCGCCCTCGGCGTCTATGGCTTGACCGCCGTCACCTGCGTCGTAGCGGAAATCCCGGGAGAAGTTTGGCGCATCGAGCCAATGAGCGCGACGATCGTTCGCAAGCAAATCGCAGTTCTTCTCGAGAATTTCCCAGTCGCCGCGGTCAAGACCGGGTTGCTTTACTCCGCTGAAGTTGTTTCCGCGGTCGCGCGAACGCTTATCGATCTTACCGGTAAGATCGGCAAGAAGCTTCCGCTCGTCATCGATCCGGTGATCGTCGCCACCAGCGGCGCAAAGCTTTTGCGCGCCAACGCGATCGAGCTTTACAAGAAAGAACTGTTTCCGCTCGCCACTTTGATTACGCCCAACCTCGACGAAGCGGCCAAGCTGCTCGGCCAACCGATTGGCGATCTTGCCACCATGCGCGTTGCCGGAAAAAAACTCGCTGAAAAATACGGCGTCTCGATCTTGCTCAAAGGCGGTCATCTCACCGGCAATCAGGCCGTTGACCTGCTCTTTGCAAACGGCCACGTCATCAAGTTCTCCGCGCCGTTCGTGCGCGGCGTTTCCACCCATGGCACGGGTTGCACTTATTCAGCCGCGATCGCCGCCGGTCTCGCATCCGGTTTATTGCTGGAGGATGCAATTGCTCGCGCGAAAAAATTTGTGAACGCATCCATCGCGCGGCGTTTTCGATGGACGTCGAGTTCTGGCAAAAACCTCGACGCTCTCAATCATTTTTCGCTGTAGCCACGTCGCTCTGTCGCCGTCCCGTCGCGGATGAACGTGAACTGTAGCGGCAGGCGTGCCGCCTGCGTCGGCCCTGATCCCGCAGCCGACACGGCTGCCTTTACAGAAACTTATGCGCGACGTTTTCCTTTTTCCAACGCTTCAACTCCATTGCTTCCAGCGCGGCCGCGGTCTCCGCCTGTTTTTTGCTTCGGCCGCTGCCTTGGCCAAGGACAACGTCTTCCCAAATGGCTTGGACAACGAATGTTTTTTCATGCTCGGGCCCGCTCTGAGAAATCAATTCATAGACCGGGCTACGCGGAGAGATGCTCTGCAGTAATTCCTGGAGCTGACCTTTCGGGTTAATGTCGATCGGCGCCTCGGCGAGCTGATCGAGATCGGTGCGTGCTTGCGCGAGAACAAATTTTCTTGCCGTCGCCAAATCGCTGTCGAGATAGATCGCACCGATCAGCGCCTCGTAAGCGTCAGCCAAAGTCGATCCCCGCTCACGCCCGCCGCTTGCCTCTTCCCCGCGTCCCATCATCAAATAACGTCCGAGATTGAGCGCGAGCGCATGGCCCTTCAACGCTTCGCGCGAAACCAGGCGCGAGCGGAGCTTCGTTAACTGGCCCTCAGCTTCGCTGCGAAAATGCTCGTAAAGATACTCGGTGATGACGAGCTGGAGAATGGCATCACCGAGAAACTCGAGCCGCTGATTATCAAAATGATAGCGCTGCGTCTCGTGACCGAGACTGGGATGAGTCAGGGCTTCCGCCAGTAAAAGCGAATTGCGAAACTTATAATCGATGCGTTCCTCGAGCGGACTCACAGTTATCGCTTCTGATAGATTTCGAGCGATGTCACAACATCAATAGCGCGCTGCAAGACCGGGTCGTGCGCCGCTGGTTTTTCCGGCGGACGCCTGCGACGCTCCTGCGCTGCTTCCGCCGCGTCGAGCTCGGGATTTGTTCCGGCCAAAAGGGCGGCCTCATTCAGATGCGGACGTTCCGTCTCGTAAACAAAGGGGCCCATTCCTTTTTGCGCGCTCAACTGAAAGATCTGCCGCTTGTCCGCCATCGACATCTCGACCGGCAAATCCGGCTTTACTCCATCTGGGAATAATGGCCGGCCTTCGGGCAAGACCGCTTCGGCGACGGCAACCCGCAACACTTTCCCGCTCGGCAATTGCAAGTCGGAGTACTCAACCGCGCGACCGGCCGTGGGCTGGCCAATGATCAATGCTTTGTTATAAAATCGCAGCGCGCCCGCGAGCGTTTCGGGTCCGCCCGCGGTGTCGCCATCGGCCAGCACCATGATCAATCCTTGAAACGCCGGTTCGCGATCCGAGCTAAACACACGGTCCTGGCGCGCGGCCGGTTTGCGCAAAGTGAAAAGCGGCTTGCCTTTCGGGCAAAAGCGTTTCGCGAATTCCCCGGCCGTTGAGAAATCGTTCGTGGGTGGACTGTCGCGAAGATCGATAATCAACGCGTCCATTTTCTTGCCGGAGAATTCTCCCAGCTTTTTGTCCATCGCCTGGAGATTCGCGGTAGTGAACGCACCTAGTCGCAAGTAACCGGCATGACCATCCAAAATCTCACTGTAAAACGCCCCCGACGATTCCCTCGGCGCAGCTTCGCCCCGCGACTCCGGGGGCAAAAGCATCACGCCGTGAGAGAGCCGGATCATCAGGCCCTCAATGGTGGCGCGATTTAATTCCGTCTCGGTAATCGCATCCGGATTCGTGAAATTGTTTTTCAACAGCGTGATGACCGCCTGCAAGTCGGCCGCGCCTAACGAATTAATCAATTCTTCCGTCGTAGGCGTCGCGGAAGGCGATGGCGTCGGGGAAGATTTGGCCGGAGTCGGAATGCTGCTCGCCGCCGGAGAGGCGGCCGAGGGCGCAGGGGATTGGGCGAACCCATTCGCCACCATCAAAACCCAAAGCGCGATTCCCGCCGGCCAAGTAAACCGAAACATCAGCAGAATTAAGGTGTCGACCTTACAACCCATCTCGTAGGGCGGCGCAACCGCAACCGAATCGCGGTGACGGGTTGGAAGATTCGGGATCCTGATTTTTAACCCACGAAACACGCGAATCAAACGAAATGAAAGGCACATCTGACAGGCGAAGCGTCTGCCCTGCAAATTTCGTGTCTTTTCGTGTGTTTGGTGGGCGATTGTTTGTCGAAGTTGTACCCATCTCCTAATGCTGCTCGGGGGAAGAGCAATTTCCAGCCAGCCTCGGGCTCACTGCCGCCGAAACCTTCAGCCACATTCGCCAAAAACCGTAGATGTTGTGACGAAATAGTATAATCACTCAACAACCGCTGCAATCGCGCTCATCGCAATATCGCGGCGGTAGTGACAGCCCTCGAAATGAATCCGGGAAACCGCCTCATAAGCTCGCTCGTGAGCCGCTGCGATTGTCGATCCAAGCGCGGTCACGGCGAGAACCCGGCCACCAGAGGTCACAATTCCGCCGTTCGTGTGCCGCGTGCCCGCGTGAAAAATATGAACGTCATCGATCTTTTCCGCCTCATCGAGACCGGAAATCGCCTTCCCGGTTTCATATTTGTCGGGATAACCGCCCGAAGCGAGCACGACTGTGATCGCCGCGCGCGCGTCCCATTCGATGGTGCAATTGCCGATCTCGCCGTCAATCGTCGCCTCCAGGAGCGGCAGCAGATCGGATTTCATTCGCGGCAGAATCGCCTGCGTCTCCGGATCGCCGAAGCGGCAATTGAACTCGAGAACACGCGCGCCATCCGCGCTGATCATGAGACCGGGATAAAGCAAACCGCGAAATGTAATTCCTTCTTCGTGCAGACCGCGCAGCAGCGGTCGCATGATTTTTTTATCAAACTGATCTTCCAATTTGGCGCTCCAGTTGTTGGCCGGGCTGAACGCGCCCATCCCGCCCGTGTTCGGCCCCAGATCGCCATCGAAGACGCGCTTATGATCGCGCACCGATTCCAGCAGCCGGTAATTCTTTCCATCGACAAGTGCGTGCACCGAGCATTCCGAGCCGCGCAAAAATTCTTCGATCACGATGCACCGGCCGGCGTCTCCGAAGCGTCCCTCATTCATCATCGCATCGATTGTCGATCTCGCTGTCGCGGCATCTGGCGCAATGATCACGCCTTTACCGAGCGCCAGTCCATCGGCCTTGATCACGACCGGAAACTTGAGCCGTTCGCAATACCGAAACGCTTCATCACTGTCAGAAAATATGTTGGCTTCCGCGTTCGGGATTTTTTGAATGCGCATCAACTCTTTTGCGAAAATTTTCGAGGATTCGATGCGCGCCGCCGATTTGGTCGGACCGAAGACGCGCAATTTCTCCGCGACGAAAAGATCGACAATCCCCGCGGCAAGCGGGTCGTCCGGTCCGACGACGGTCAAATCGACACGGTTTTCCTTCGCGAATCGAACCAGAGCACGCAAATCGTTGGCTTTGATCGCAACGTTCTCGCCAATCGCGGCGGTGCCGGCGTTGCCCGGCGCACACAACATTTGATCGACCTCCGGCGACTGGTTCAATTTCCACGCCAGCGCGTGTTCCCGGCCGCCGCCGCCAATGACAAGAATTTTCATGTCGTGTTCGGTTCGACTGTAGAGGCAGCCGTGTCGGCTGCGAGAATATTTAGATCTGCCGGCGGCACGCCTGCCACTACAGTTACCGCGATGGCGATTCCGCCGGAGTGATTGTCAGCACCAGCTTTTCCGTGTGCCGAATGATCAGCAAGTTCGCTTCGACGCCGATTTGTTCGCCCATGAGCATCTTGTGCAATTCATGAATGCTGCCTATTGGCTGCTCGTTGAATGCGATAATCACGTCACCTTCGCGCAGGCCTGCGCGTTGAGCCGGGCTGTCCTTTTCCACTGAAACAACCAGCACGCCGGTTTCCAGCGGCAAATTGTAAAAGCGGACGATGCGACGATGCAGCGGCACATTTTGTCCGGCTACACCGATGTAACTGCGCCGGATCTTTCCATCGCGAATCAACCAGCCGGCCACGAATTTCGCCGTGTTGCTCGCGATGGCGAAGCAGATTCCCTGGGCCGGGCGAATCATTGCCGTGTTCACACCGATCACTTCGCCGGCTGAATTCACCAGCGGTCCGCCGGAGTTTCCCGGATTCAAGGCGGCATCGGTTTGAATGATGTTGTCGATCAAACGGCCAGATTGAGAATGCATCGAGCGCCCGAGCGCACTGATCACGCCCGCCGTCACACTGGCTTGAAAGCCGAGGGGATTTCCAATCGCGATCGCTACTTGGCCGACGCGCAAATTTTCCGAATCGGCCAGACGCACATGCGTCAGTTGCGGCGCATCGATTCGAATCACGGCGAGATCCGTATCCGGATCGTCACCGACCAATTGCGCAGGATACTCGCGTCCGTCCGGCAAATTGACCGCGATTTGCGCGGCCCCGTGCACAACATGACTGTTGGTCAAAATAAATCCGTCGGGAGCAATGATAAATCCGGAGCCGCTGCCACCGATCTCGCGGGGACCGCGCCGGCCCGCGACACGTTGCTTGATATCGATGTTAACCACCGATGGCGCGACCCTCTCTGCTGCGCCTACGACCGTGCGCGAGTATTCGTCCAGCAGCGCGGCATCATCACGCTGGGACGCAACGCTCGGTCGCTCAAGCTCCGGGATCGGGCCGGATTCGTTCAACAGAACCGCGACCGAATGCTCGTCCTCATTTGGGAAAGCGGAAGTCGTCATGAATTAAATTTTGAACTGGAGTCACTCAGAGTCAACTACACATCGATTCGATCATACAGCCAATTTAGGCTGTTACTCTCTCCTTGCGCCTAAGCCGGGATCGCTCTACAAAGCAGCCATGCCAAAATCTTCTTCCACTCCGTCAGTCATGGACGCGCAATGTCCGTCGCGACTCGTGCTCGATCGGATTGCGGACAAGTGGACCGCGCTGATTATTCAAATTCTGGCTCAGGGCACCATGCGTTACGCTGCGCTCCAGCGCGAGATCGGCGGCATTTCCCAAAAAATGTTGACGCAAACGCTCCGCAGTCTGGAGCGCGACGGTCTCGTGCAGCGCACGGTCCATCCGGTCGTTCCGCCAAAAGTGGAATACGCGCTCACGAGATTGGGTCGGACATTGATCGAGCCACTGCACGGTCTCTGCCGCTGGTCGGAGAAACATTTAGCAGAGCTGCAAGCGAACCGGGCCCGGGCGAAGGCCAAACTTCAAAAGACAAATCCTGTAGCCGCGGTCGCTGACCGCGGCTCATTGACATATCGTTAGGGCGGCTGGGTCAACGAACCATCGGTTACAGCAGCAATTGTCGATCTCGCGAAGATGGTGGATCGAGCAGTCCCGTGCTCGATGCTATATTCAGGCGGCAAGGCCGCATTTATTTTAACATCGTCCGCGGAGCGGCCGATCCACCCAATTGTCGATCTTACGATGCATCAGGCGGAAATCATCGTTCTATTGTTCGCCGCGGTGGCGGCATTGGTAGTGGTCGCGCGCAAGCTCGGCCTGCCCTATCCGGTCGTACTGGTTCTCGCCGGTCTGGCCTTGAGTTTCATTCCGCATCTGCCGGAAGTAAAGCTCGATCCGAACCTCGTCTTCTTTTTCTTTTTGCCGCCGCTCATTTATCCAGCGGCTCTTTTTACGTCATGGCGCGATTTCCGGCGCAACTTGCGGGCAATCTTGCTGCTCGCCATCGGATTGGTCCTCTTCACGACAATTACGATTGCGTGCGTGGCGCATTCCATTGTCCCGAGTTTGCCGTGGGCCGCGGCGTTCGCGCTCGGGGCAATCGTCTCCCCGCCGGACGCGATCGCCGCGACGAGCGTGATTCGCCGCCTTTCCGTGCCACACCGCATCGAAGCGATTCTGGAAGGCGAAAGCCTGGTGAACGATGCAACCGCACTGGTGGCGCTGCAATTTGCGATTGCCGCTTTGATGACAGGAACTTTCTCGCTCGGGCATGCGGCGCTTCGATTCGTTTGGGTGGCTGTTGGCGGCGTTGCCTTCGGATTGCTCGTCGGTTACGCGATGCGCTTTGTGCAACGCCACCTCGATGATCCTCCGGTACAGATCACCGTTTCGTTGCTCACTCCTTTCCTCGCTTATCTCCCAGCTGAGCGGCTGCACGTTTCGGGCGTGCTCGCCACGGTGGCAGCCGGGATTTTTCTTGGCTGGTACTCGCCGCTCATCGTCAGCGCGCGCTACCGTCTGCAAGCGTTTGCCTTTTGGGAGATGATCGTGTTTTTGCTCAACGGTTTCGTCTTCATCACAATCGGCCTCCAGCTTCCCGGGATTTTGCGCGCGCTGAAAGGCGAGTCGCTTCTCGCGCTTATCAACAACGCATTGCTCGTGAGTGCCGCCGTCGTGCTGGTACGGGTCGCATGGGTCTTTGCGGCGACTTATTTGCCCCGTTTGCTCATCAAAAAAGTGCGGGCGCGCGATCCTCACCCGGCGTGGCAACACGTCGCCGTCATCGCGTGGGCGGGTATGCGCGGCGTCGTCTCGCTCGCGGCTGCGTTCGCATTGCCGTTCGTTTTGACTGGCGGCAGCCCATTCCCCGGCAGGAATTACGTTTTGTTTTTGACGTTCTCCGTGATTCTCACCACCCTGGTCTTTCAGGGGCTCACGCTGCCACTCGTGATCCGGAAACTTGGGATCAAGAGCGATGGATCGACCGACGAAGAGGAAAGGTTGGCGCGACTGAAAGCGAACAAGGCCGCGATTGAATTGCTCAAGCAGCTCACCGCGAATGGCAAATTTTCACAGGATGCGATCGACCGATTGCGTGCCGAATACGACGAACGGGTCGAGCAACTGGAGCTTTGCGCGGATAATCCTGATGAATGCCGCGGCGAAATCGCGACTCCGCAATACCAGCGGCTCCAGCAGAAAGCGCTCGACACCGAACGCGAAACGATCATCCATCTGCGCAACCAACGCGTCATCAATGATGATGCACTGCGCCGGATTCAACGCGATCTCGATCTGGCCGAGGCGCGGTTGAGCGGGTCGTGATGCAATCCCAATAACAACTATTGCAGGCCGTTGTGTGAACGCCTTGGTGACTGACGAGCTGTAGCGGCGGTCTGTGACCGTCGGACGAATTAATGCGACGCTCATAGAGCGCCGCTACAACGCGACCAGCTTGGCTCGCTGATTTTACCTAGCGATCGAGAATTTTGCTTTTGTGACTCGTGACCGTGTCGAGTAAATAAGGC
>JBAQJG010000229.1:0-2550 GCA_049300145.1 Chthoniobacterales bacterium
TCAGGTCCGCTAGCTTTTTCCATTCGGCGCCGCCGCTACCGCATCCATCGCCATTGGAATGCCCTGTCTGTCGAACGAAGGCCGCATATTCCCCACGCGTCACGTCGTACTTGGCTATAGCGAAAGATGGCAGCGAAACATTATGCTGCGGAGCTTCATCGGCAACACCTTCCGCGCTGCCCACCTGACTCGCCGCCCAGGATTTCTCTGCCGCCGACGAGCCCATCGTGAACGAGCCTGCCGGAATCAGGACCATTTCAGGACAATCAGAACAATCCCGGAACACTGCGCCCGGCTTCGGCGCCGTAGAATCACTAGCTTTCACGTCGAGCATCCGAAGAATCGTCGCGCCAAAGATGAACACTGCGAACAGCAAGAAAATTCGTAAATTTTTCATTTCAAGTGATTCTCCTGAAAGTCATTTCTGATGACGCGCCCGTCCTTCATCACGAAGCGGACTCGTTCGAGTTCGCTGATGTCGGCGATCGGATCACCCGCAACGGCAATAAGATCGGCAAATTTTCCTGGCTGAATCGATCCGATGCGATCCTGCCAACCCAACATTTCTGCCGCATTAACCGTGATGGCACGAATCACGTCGAGGGCGGGCAGCCCAGCCTGGCGCAGGTTGATTAAGATGGCAGTGCTCGTTTGTCCACGCGTCTTGCCCGGATAAAACCAGCTCATGTCCGATCCAGCGGCGAATTTGACGCGCGACTTCATGACACGCTGAACTAACTCGTCGTATCGGGCCCGTCCGCGGGCAGCGGCGCTCACCCGACCAGCGCGGGTTTCGGGCGACAGCACAAAGATTAGCTCGTCGATCTTCAGGAAGAGGCCGCCATAAGACGTGGGAGTTAAGTCTAAGAAGATGCCTTTATCGTGCATCTGCTTGAGTTGTGCATCGGTGACTTCGTTACCGTGCTCGATAGAATCAGCGCCGGCGTCAATCGCGGTTTGAATGCTGGCGGTGTCGATTGCATGGACGGCAAGCTTGAGGTGCTGGCGGTGAGCCTCTTCGACTACCGCCCTAAGTTCAGGGACCGTGAGATTCTCGTCCGCCGAAACCTTGATGGCATCGACGTTCTGGAAAGTGTTCTGCCGCACTGCCTGCCGTGCGCGGTCTGTTCCGTCGATCAACAAGAATTCCTGCTGCAAGATCGCGTCGGCAAGGGCGGGGTTGAGGTTCTGAACGTATTCACCGCGCGTGATGAGTTTGCGTCCGGAAGCCAGAATCCTTGGACCGGGAACACGGCCGGCGTTGATGGCGTCACGCAGTTCCGTGTCGCCGTCAATTCCCGAGTGACCAAGGTTGCGAACGGTCGTGATCCCACTCTCGAGATCCTCGCGAGCCAACTGTGCCGCAATCAAGACGCGCTTGCTCGGCGATTCCACGATGGCCAGCAACTGCCCGGGCGCATAGAACCCGTTGGAATGGCGTTGTTCCTCCGCTGCCGGCGGCACAACGATGTCGACAAACAGGTGCGTGTGGCCGTCGATCAAACCTGGCAGCAAAGTTGCGCTGCCGAGGTCGATCGTTTTGACATCGGCGGACGCGTGAGTCTGAACTTGTGGCGGCGAACCAACTTCTTTGATCTTGCCGTTTTCAATCAGCACCGCGGCGGGCGACAGGACATTCCCGGAACGCGGATCGAGCAGGCGACCAGCTTTTATCAGAGTTGTAGGCGAAGGCGACTGAGCGGCCAGTTGTGTAGCAGCAAAAATTCCGACTGCGAACGGAAAGATTCGGCTTACGTTCATGTGTTCGTTTCGGATGAGATGCATCAGAATCATTATTGTTCCCGCGCCCGAAGAAATTTGACGAACCTTCCCGCCGGTTATGTGGCAAATTTTTGCTTGTTAGCGGGAACAAATGTGCGGTTGAGGACTCCCATTTGGGGATAACGGCGAGATGTCGTTCGACCCGGAATTTGAAAAGTTGGTGAAACTTTACTATCGCGACCTTTACCGATTTGGCCTGAGTCTTACCGGAAGTGAGGCCGACGCTTGCGATCTCACGCAACAGACATTTTACATTTGGGCGAACAAAAGAGATCAGCTCCGGGATCCGAGCAGCGTTAAGAGCTGGCTTTTCACAACGTTGCACCGGGAGTTTCTGAAGATTTGTCGCCGACAGAAACGCTTTGCGCACGAATCAATTGACGAAGACGTCCAGGACCTCCCGCAAGTGCCGGCGGATTGCATGAACCGGATCGACTCGCAAACAATGCTGCGCCTTCTCATCGAGATTGACGAAGATTTCCGCGCGCCGCTCGTGCTTTATTACATGGAAGATTTGTCTTACAAGGAGATCGCGGACGTCCTCGCGATTCCACTCGGAACTGTGCAATCGCGAATCGCACGCGCCAAAATTCAACTTTTGCGCCGCTTGAGTGAAACCAATTTGCCGCTAGAGCAGGCCAAATGAATACGCGCGAAGCCAAAGAAATCCTCCTTCTCTATCGCGGAACGATCGACGATTCCGATCCGCAATTTCGAGCGGCGTTGGACTACGCGAGAAGCGATCCAGAGCTTGGCCAATGGTTGCGA
>JBAQJG010000230.1:0-3227 GCA_049300145.1 Chthoniobacterales bacterium
GGGGACGACGGCGGTCGCGACCAACCCCGAGTATGTGAAGCTCTTTGGCGCGCTCGGCGCCGGAAGCCTCGTGGTCGGCGTCGCGCTCGTCCTGCTCATTCCGTTCCTGCGCAAGTTGATCACCGACAAGGCCGAGGTACCGCCCGCTGAAGAGGCGCCAACGGCCGTCGGCCCGGCGGTTGCCGCAAGTTGATAGTTGCTTGTTGAGAGACGGAAGCACTGACCGTCATTTCATGCGGTCGGATGAAATTCGACGAAGCGGCGTTTGATTTCGCCGTTGGCCGCCTGGCAAACAAACCAGCCTTTCTCGGGTGTGCCATCGTGGTTCAACCGGATACGCGAACAACATTTGTCGGTGGTGATGATCGCGTTCCGGAACGAACGCTCGGTGAACCCGTGAAAGTGTCCGCAGAAAACGGCCTGGAGATTCAGCCCGTAACAGCGTTTAAGTAAATCGTCGGCATTGATCGGTCGGGCGACAACGAAATCGCCCAATGGAAAATGTGTGAACAGGATGGTCGGACGTTTGGCATCGAGTTTGGAGACGTTTTGATCGAGCCAGTTCAGGGTCGTGGCCGAGATTCGAGTTTCCTGCGATTTTGTCCCTTCGCTGGAATCCAAGCCGATAATTTGCCAGCCGCGGTGAGTAAAGGTGTAGTTGATTTGTTCGGGGAAGATCCGCTCGTAGGCTGAACGATCAGTGTCTGACCGGTAGTCGTGATTGCCGACCACAGCGTGGCATGCAATACCGAGCGCGGAGAACGATTCCTTGATCAGGGTCAATTGCGCGGCCGTGCCTTCGTCGGCCTGGTCGCCACCGAGCAGGCAAAACTCAGCGGTCGGCGCGCTCGCTTTCATCTGACGCACGACCTGATCGAACCAGGGACGGCAGGTTGGTTCGAGAGCGTGCAGGTCGTTTACGGCGATGAACGTGAAATCATCAGTCGCCGGCGCGTCTTCGCCGCGGAGGCGTCCGGGCCAAAGCCCGAGGGAAAGCAGTGTCCCGGCGCCGGCCGAAAGGCGGAGCCACTCGCGGCGAGTGAGGCTGTCGCCACGTGATTCGTTCAAGCGTTGAAGGGTTGAAGCGTCAGGCTTTGCCACGTGAATTAAATCGGTCGCTTTTTCAGGGAAGGCAAAGCGTGAATCAAAAGTTCATTGTATCTCGGCTGCTTCCCGCATCGCTCAACCGCTACCTCGCGGCTTTGCCGGCCATGTCGCTCATCCCAGTCGCTCCATTCTGTCGAATGTCTTAGGCTTTCGCCAGCCGCGTGATTCGTTAACCGCTGAATCGTTAAATCGGGCACAGCCGCAGATCTCGCATCATTTTATTCGCTCCGTTAAAGCGCTGAGCGGTTGCCGCCTTCGCACGGCTACGGCGTGCCAGGGAAATCTTGAAGCGGACGACGCCGAAAATTTTAGCGACGGAACAAACCTAGATTTCGAAAAAGCGTAGTTACTAGGGGCTCGAGCTTTGCGACACCGGAGTTTCCTTGCTGGAGATCGCGAAGAATATCTGCGATTTGGTCTGCGATTCCCGCAGTCAAATCGTGGAAACGTTCAACGGAAACAGCTTCGCCTTCCAAAGCCGACGAGAGCCGCAAACAAACGTTGTGCAGAACGAAGAAGACGAGCGTTTCTGCTCGATCTTGCGCTAGCGAGTCAAATTCCCCGCTGAGCGATTCTAGCTTTTGCTGGCTAAGCTCGCCAGACAACGTGCTAAGCAACGCCGATACGCGATCGTCGGCCGGCATCTGTGCTGATGAGGTCGGCGCGAGTAAAGATAGGCACAACTTTGTGGCCACGCTTCTCAATATTCTCGCGGCCGCCTTCTTGCCGGTCTACCAAGACAACGACAAATGCGACGCGACCTCCAGCCTCCTCAATTGCTTTGATCGCCTGCAATGTTGAGCCTCCCGTCGTGATCACATCGTCAACGACAACGACCGAGTCTCCTTCGGAGAAATTGCCTTCAATCAGCTTGTGTCGTCCGTGAGCCTTGGGTTCTTTGCGCACGACGAAGGTTTGGAGTTCGCTAGATGAATTTTCCAGATGCGCAAGTATGCCGATGCTGTGCGCGATGGGATCAGCGCCCATTGTTAACCCACCAATACTGTCCACCCTGACTTTCGATTCGCGCGCTATTCGCTTTACGAGTTCCCATCCGACCCGACCGACCAATATCGCACCAGCGGGGTCGTGAGTTGTCTGCTTAGCATCAATGTAAAAATCACTCTGCGCACCTGAAGCGAGAGTAAAAGTCCCGCGACAAACAGATTTCTCCCTGAGGATTTCGAGCAACTGTTCCTTCGGAGTTAGTGCCTTCACATCAACCGAGTGTGTTGATCGCTGCATTGAAACCCCACATTTAGTGGGTGGCGCTGCCAGCATTCTGAATTTAGAGCAGCATCAGTGGAACGCGTCAACACAAATATTATTCGCACGCGAAACCATCAGAAGAGGCTCTTTCATTTCATCCGGTCGAACGTTTTCTGTAACAATTCGAGATCACTGGCACCACGATTTTTCTCTCTTGTGCTCTCGATCCATTTCTTTTCCAACGCATTCTTCGTTGGACGATCAGATTGATAAAAGACACCGAAGACGCCGGGGAACGGTAGCTGCGCCAGTTTGTAGGCGGCGAGCTCGTCGGTGACGTCGTGGCGCATCTCGTCCTCAGGGGTGTTGTCCCATTTCTTTTCCTGGATCACTTCGAAGCTGCCGCCTTTTTTCGGATTGGCCGGGTCGAACACGTCGGGGAAAAATTCGACACACTCGCTCAAGCACTCGATCACGCTAAAGCCCTGGTGGTCCATCGCGCGTTCGATCAATTGCATCATGTGCACCACGTTCGCGGCGTGTGTGCGGGCGATGAAGGTCGCCCCGCCGGCGATCAGCTTTTTCATTGGATTGACCGGCTGATCGATCGCGCCGGTCGGGTCGGTTTTGCTCTTGAAACCGATAGGCGACGTCGGCGAGGTCTGCTTTTTGGTCAGGCCATAGACGAAGTTGTCCATGATGAAATAGGTCAAATTTATGTTCTTGCGCGCGCCGTGATTGAGATGGTTGCCACCGATGGAGAAGCCGTCGCCGTCGCCGCCAAAGAGGAAGACGTGCAGGTCGGGCCGGGCCAGGCTGATGCCACTCGCGAGCGGGACGGCGCGGCCGTGAATGAAGTGCGCGCCGTGGCCGTTAACAAAATAGGGAAAGCGCGATGAGCAACCGATGCC
>JBAQJG010000231.1:0-1688 GCA_049300145.1 Chthoniobacterales bacterium
GCATAGGAAAGGCGGCGATAAAGAGCGAAATGAAAAATATATTTGAAGCTGAGGTGGAAAGACTCGACGAGGGAAAGATCGGAAAAGCGATTGAATGGCTGAGCGGCCATGGTTTCTCTTCTGAGCAGATTTACCAGAACTTTGTTTACAACAGCTTCATCAAGAATTCCGCGCGGTCGCCAGACAACGAGGTGCAAATCTTCGTAGAATTGAATGTCTGGCCAGATTTCCATGCCCCTCCTATCAGTCACAAGTCTCGACCGGACAGCAGCCTCCCGGTTATGAATCGTAATGCTCTCTTTCGGAATGTGGAAAGCTAACCCCGACTGGTCGCGACCGGTATTGGACCTTGGTCGCATTCGGATCAACACGGCATCGCAAGCAAGGTGGACCCTATCGGGAACTTAATCGGCGCGCCTCATCATTTTCACGGCGTGTTGCTTAGACATAGGACTTTGTGCCTATGTCCGCGGGACAAATGCGATGCCAGGCTCTAAACTGGAACATAGACATGGCTGCCGAAGTAAAGAAAGAAATCGAGTTGAAGCTGGCACATGTCCTCTTCATCGACATCGTTGGTTACTCGAAGCGTTTGATTAACGAGCAACGGGCGTTGCTGGATACGCTCAATGAGATCGTGCGTGGCACAGAGCAGTTTCGCAAAGCGGAAGCGACCGGACGATTGTTAAAAATCCCAGCCGGCGATGGCATGGCGCTGGTCTTCTACACGAGCCCGAAAGCGCCGGTGGAATGCGCGCTGGAAATCGCGCGGGCGGATATCGAACACACCGAGTTGAAATTGCGCATGGGTGTGCACAGCGGGCCGGTGAGCGGCGTGGTCGATGTGAACGAGCGCGCGAATGTGGCCGGGGCCGGGATCAACATGGCCCAGCGGGTGATGGATTGCGGCGACGCCGGTCATATCTTGATCTCCAAGCGTGTGGCCGAAGACCTCGAACAATACGAGCATTGGCAGCCGAATTTGCATGACCTTGGCGAGATCGAAGTGAAACACGGCGTCCGCATCCACGTGGTTAATCTTTACACCGATGAACTGGGCAATCGGGACGTGCCGGAGAAATTCAAAGCCGCTTCTGTAGCGGCCGCCGTCTCGGCGACAAACAGATCACCGAGCCAAAAATACCTTGTCAGTGCGGGAGCAATCATTGCCGCCGTTGCCATTGGCTTTGTAATGTTTCGGATGGTAGGGACGAACCGCCGGACCGTCCGAGCGAATTCCGCGGAGGATCGCGGACGCCCAATCGGAATGTCCCTGCCCGTGCCAGAAAAATCGATCGCCGTCCTGCCATTCGAAAATCTGAGCAGCGACAAGGAAAACGCCTACTTTGCCGACGGCATCCAGGACGAGATTCTGACGCGCTTATCGAAGATTGCCGATCTGAAGGTCATCTCGCGCACATCGACACAGCATTATAAGAGCGCACCTGAAAACCTGCCCGAGATCGGGCGGCAACTTAGCGTCGCCAACATCCTGGAAGGCAGTGTGCAAAAGAGCGGCGACGCCGTGCGCGTAAACGTGCAGTTGATCAAAGCAGCCACCGATTCGCATTTGTGGGCCGATATCTACGACCGCAAGCTGACCGACATCTTTTCGGTCGAGAGTGAGGTTTCCAAAGCCATCGCCGAACACTTGCGAGCGCACCTCAGCGGTCGGGAAGAGCAAGTCA
>JBAQJG010000232.1:0-2648 GCA_049300145.1 Chthoniobacterales bacterium
AGGCTATACGATCGGCGTCCGCGCGCTGCAGGCGCGGCTGGCATCATCAGCACTCGCGTTCTGCATGTCTTCGTTTGCACGCGTGGCCGTTCAGACAACCAAATGGAAACACCATGTACTGGCCCTACATTCTCGGCATTCTGGGCATTACGGTAATCCTATATCTCATCGGCTCGCTTCGCGTGCTGCGGCAGTACGACCGCGGCGTCGTATTTCTTCTCGGAAAATTCGAGGACGTGCGTGGGCCGGGGCTCACGCTCATCTTCATTCCCATCCAGCAGATGGTGCGCGTATCTTTGCGCACCGTCACGATGCAAATCCCCTCGCAAAAAATCATCACCAAGGACAACGTCTCGATCGACATCGCGGCAGTCGCTTACTATCATATTTCCGATCCGGAAAAAGCGGTGATCGTGATTGAGAACGTCTACAATGCGATCAATCAGATCAGCCAGACCACTGTGCGCAATGTCGTCGGACGTTTCAGCCTCGATCAGCTTCTCTCGGACACCGCGAGCATCAATCTGCAGATCAAGAACGTCATCGACGGGCACACGGAGCCGTGGGGCACGCAGGTAACGGCGGTCGAGATTAAAGACATTGTACTTCCCGACAATATGCAGCGCGCAATGGCAAAGGAAGCCGAGGCCGAGCGCGAACGTCGCGCGAAGATCGTCGCTGCCGAAGGGGAATACCAAGCCGCGGTGAAGCTCGGCCAAGCGGCCGATATCATCACGCAGCATCCCGTAGCACTTCAGCTCCGCACTCTCCAGACGATGGCGGAAATCTCGGTCGAAAAGAACTCGACCATCATCTTTCCTGCACAATTTATGACGACGGTGAACGAAGCTATCGCGCTCTTGTCAAAAGATTTAGCATCTAAATCGCTTTAGAGATATATTCTACACACCTGACAACACCCGGTTCAGGTGCGGCTATGACATCACGGGAGAGCGACTGTGGCAAAAGGCATGCACATCGAAATTGCGCCTCTCGACGAGGATCACGTGCGAGCAAAGATCACCTGGTCCGAGCAGGATGTTGGTGGTGGACAACTCGTTGTAGAGGTCACCGTGAAAAAAAACACAAAGGCCCGCCCGAAAACGGAAGACCAACTTAGATCGGATGCGAGCGCGCTTGCCGTACGTTTCGCACGAGCATTTGCTGATACGATTGAGAATTAGGGCTGCTCGATGACTGAGCGAGCCCCCATGGCGTCGGAATTCCGCAAGCTTGAGAATTCGGCCAAGCGTATCGATGAGCAGGAGATAACAAGGGACCGGGTGAGCAATTTTATACAGACGCCGGTCGGTCAACGAGCGCATCCTTCTCGGATCATGGAGGGTGCCATGCACGATTCACAACGTTACCGCGATAGCGCGGCAGAGTGTTTATTGGCGGCTGAAGAAGCATGCCAACCTTATTACCGCAAACTTCAGCTCTCTATGGCCGCCTCATGGCTCTCGCTCGCTCGTCAGGATGAGGCAATAGACAATCTGTTCGCGAGCTGGGATACCGACAAGCTCATCAGGGAACCGGCTATAGGCCGGCACTGAGACGAGAAGGCCGTTCGGCGTAGATCCCGGACGGCTTCTCATTTCATTGCCGATCACCAGGGCAACCATGAACTTGGCGCGGTACTGTCCTATTCCGAGCCTTCTGTCCTAATTTGTGAGGCGGCTTGCGGGCGGTGATGACGGGATTCCGCGGCCCTAGGGGTGAATTTCCTACACCGCGCAAGATCGCCTCTGCAGAATAGGAGGCTTCAATGGCAAAGTTTGTCGAATGCCGTACCAGCCAGGGTATCGTCTACCAGGTGAATGTCGATCAGATCACGTATCTACAGCGTGGCGCTAAGGACGAATACACGCGCATTCATTTCGTGGGGACTGATCAGTCGATTGGCGTCCAAGAGTCCCCACAACAGATTATGGGGAAGGTTAACTAGGGCGAATGCGGATTCCGAGAGGAAGCTGCCCGCGATTCCTATGACGGCACACGATGCGTGCCGCTGATCGGCGCGCGCCGTCGGATATAAAACGGCAGCCCATACTTAGGCGACAGGGCCACCGTTAGATTGATCGCGACGGGGTCGATTAATAAGGGGGAGACAATTGCCCAAAAAAGATAAGACCAACACGCCAACTTCAAAACTCAAGAGGTCGGCGATCAAGAAGAGCATATCGAGGGGTAAGCCTGCCAAACTCAAGTCAAGCAGTTGGTACGACGGAGCTGCCCGATCGTTCAAGATCAGCAACGAGAAGCAACCAAAAGCGCGGTGAGACGACTGCTTGGACACCACTCGCAGAGATCCGACTGCGTGGCTGGGGTGAGAGGATTCGAACTCCCAAACGACGACTTGCCTGACCCCCCGTTCAAACACCGGAGAAAGGACTCACAACGTTACGCACTGCACGCGAATTCCGCAGATATTTCAGTCAACTAGCCAAAACGACGTTTGCAGGTTCGAATCCTCTCAGCCCAGCCAGCGGAATCGCTGGCGCTAGGCGCGCTGCTGCGGGGGCTGTGGCCAAGCTGCGCTCGCGCTCCTGCATTATCGGGGAGGCTGTGGCGTGCGGCGTGTACGACATGTTCGGTCGATCGCGGCCAGTGTGGTGCATGTCGTGCATGTTGTGCATGTCCTGTCC
>JBAQJG010000233.1:0-4216 GCA_049300145.1 Chthoniobacterales bacterium
AGTCAGCGGTTCGACAGCATCTCGCGGTCTCTTGGTGATGACCGAAAAAAAGCAATAGACTCACTTGTCGAGACAGCCGAAAAACTGCATCGAGCGACGGTTCAGACTGACAGTTGACTCCCAAGGCCTATGCGAGTTGACCAGGACGCCGTAGCCGGTTTTGCGTTGAAGGAATTTGATGGACGCCGCGTGTGTGTTCTGATATACGGTCACTCTTCTTCAACTTGAGGTGTTTTATGGTGTCAATGACGCGCTTTTTCATTTGTTTGGTCTTGCTATCTGGGCTGGCCACCGCTTCGGGACAGACGCCCCCTAAGGGGCGCTTCCCTGAGCCGCTCGAAAAATACGAGATGCCGCCGATGTACATTTATCGGCTGGAGACTTCGCAGCGAATGATCTCGCAGTACGACACCTTCACCAGCTACCAGGTGAATGTCGATGCAAATGGGAACAACATCGTCGGCGATGCTGCGAACGAGCCGTCGATTTCAGTTGACCCGACAAATGGCAACAAGATGGCAATTGGCTGGAGGCAATTTAATACTTGGACATCTAACTTCCGGCAGGCCGGCTGGGGCTATACAACCGATGCCGGCGTCCACTGGACGTTCCCAGGCGTTCTGCAAAACAATGTCTTCCGCAGCGATCCGGTAACAAACTCCGATGAGACCGGGAACTTTTTCTACCTTAGCCTGTTAGTGAACACGTATTGTGGCGATATTTGGCGCTCTATGAATGGCGGACAATCGTGGACGGAGCGGTCACCTGACGGAGCCGCGCACAGCGGCGACAAGGAATGGTTCACGGTTGATAGGACACCTGCCAGCATGGGTCACGGTTTCCAATACCAGTTCTGGACCGAGTTCTTCGCTTGCGATTTCGGCGGATTCAGCCGTTCCACCGACGGCGGGGCCACATGGCAGACTCCGATCAGTATCCCTAACTCTCCTCAGTGGGGAACACTCGACGTGGCCAGCAACGGCAATCTTTTCATCGGCGGTGGGGATTCGGGTAGCAGCTTTTGGTGCATTCGGTCGAGCAACGCACAAAACCCGGCTGTCACGCCAACATTTGATCAGGTGACGACAGTCAACATGGGAGGCAGCTTGGTTTATGGCGGCACCGTTAATCCAGGCGGGCTTGCAGGGCAGATATTCGTGGTGGTTGACCGCTCCGGCGGCTCTACGAACAATAACATTTACATGATGGCCAGCGTGCGACCGCCCGGCGGCAACGGAACCAACGTGATGTTCGCGCGCAGCACCAACGGCGGGGCAAGCTTTAGCGCGCCGCAACGGATCAACGACGATCCCGTCAATTCTAACAAGTGGCACTGGCTCGGCACACTCGCAGTGGCGCCGAATGGGCGGATTGATTCTGTGTGGTATGACACGCGGAACGCTGCCAACAACACCGATTCGCAGTTATTCTATTCTTACAGCACCGACGGCGGCGTTACGTGGTCGCCTAATGTAGCTGTGAGTAATTCCTTTAATCCTCTGGAAGGCTGGCCGAGCCAGAATAAGATAGGCGACTACATCACGATTGTTTCGGACAACACAGGGGGAGATGTGGCGTATGCGGCCACCTACAATTTCAACCCCAGCCGAGGCCAGCACGAACAAGACGTTTATTACGTTCGTGTCGGTCCCAGCGCCCCAGTGGCGCAAAGCGCGTTCTCACGAAAGACGCACGGCGGCGCCGGAACCTTCGATGTCCCGTTGCCACTGACTGGCAATGTGGGAGTCGAATGCCGCAGCGGCGGAGGCACAAACGATTATCAGATGATTATTAACTTCGCCACCTCGGTCACGGTCGGGGGCGCCTCAGTGACTTCTGGCGCCGGGAGCGTGAGCAGCTTCAGCGTGAGCGGGTCGCAGGTCACGGTTAATCTCACCGGGGTAACCAACGTCCAGAGGATTACTGTTACGCTCAGTAACGTGAACGATGGTACACACATGGGCAACGTTCCCGTTTCTATGGGCGTGCTGGTCGGTGACGTGAACGGCAACGCCGCCGTCAGTGCGGCGGACGTCGCTCTGACCACATCGCAAGTGGGCGCGACTGTTAGTGGCTCAAATTTCCGCGAAGACGTGAATGCCAATGGCGTGATCAACTCGGTGGATGTGGCGCAGGTCAAAGCCGAGGTAGGCACCGCGCTGCCTCCTTAACGGTCGCGCGGTGCGGACAGTGCGCGGGGAGATCTGTCAAGAGTGCGGGGGAGTGATCCGAGAAAAGTCAGCCTGGCCGAGCTTTTGTGGAGCCGGACCACTGTCACGCAGGAGTGGCTGGCGGAGAAATTGCAAATGCGCAGGGCCGCTAATGTGAGTCAACTATTGCGACGCGCTGTGGTCAAGCGAAGGAACCGGCAAGTGCCGTCTCGATTCGCTGATTTCATCAATCGCGCAATCCAAGCAGCACAGTGAGAAAGAGAATGTGTCAAGATTTGCACACTGACCCCCAATTTCAATTTCGCGCAGCCGCACGAAGTTTTTTTTGAAGTGAAGATTGCTATTCCGTTCGCGCACAGGTAAATCAATTCGGTGCGCGCTCGGTTTGGCACTGTAGCCGTTATACTGGCAGCGGGCGCCGTATTCGCTGCTGACGTTCGCGACCTAGGCGTGCCGGCGGGTTGGCGCGCCAGCGAATACGAAAATCATGGTTATGACTTGCTAAATAAGCGCGATTTCGAAAACGCACGGCGCTATCTGGACGCTGCAATACGGATCGATCCCCACGTATGGACCGCCTATTACAACCGCGCGATGGTATTTTGTCAGCAGAAAAAATGGGCTGCTGCGCGACAAGATCTAAATTCCGCCATTCACTTAAATCGTAGCTTTGTTGGCGCCGCATATATTCGGGCTGAGGTAAACACCAGGCTCGGTAATTACAGGGCCAGCTTAGCGGATCTAGACGACATCGCGACGATTACGGTCAAAACGCATGATACGCTGCTACTAGATGAAGTGCTCAATAATCGAGCGTGGCTTCGCGCCACTTGTCCCGATCCTTCGATCCGAAGCGGACAATTAGCAGTTGCTGATGCGACGAAATCCTGCGAACTGGGCAATTGCGATCTAGACACGCTTGCTGCGGGGTACGCTGAAGCTGGTGATTTTGAGTCGGCGATCCGTTACCAACAACAGGCTATCGCCCAACGCAAGGCCGTACCAGAAAAAGCTTCTAGGACAATAGCGAAATTGAGGTACGACAAAGAATTGTACAAAAAAATCAGCGATGACTTGGCCGAAGAGGTTAAGAAATCACTAACCGAATTCTCTCGACGGCTTGAGTTGTACAAGCAGCATCGTCCGTATCGCGACGACAGAATGGGGGTCAGTCTAGGGTTGCATTGATTTGACGGACAGTGGGCTACCTTGGATCATGGAAGTGTTCTGCTTGCTTTAAGGGATCACGTCGGTAGTCAGCGGTTCGACAGCATCTCGCGGTCTCTTGGTGATGACCGAAAAAAAGCAATAGACTCACTTGTTGAGACGGCCGGAAAACTGCATCGAGGGACGCTTCAGACGTTGGGCCGGACAGACCGCCCCTGATCAAGAGCCAAGCTGGATACGATTGCTGTTGGAGAGCGAACGCCGCACACGGTCAGTAACGAGGACTCACCGATTTCCCATTCGCCATTTCCCATTCATCGCCATCCGTAAAATAAAGCTCGACATCGTTTTTACGAATCGCTAAAAGGAGTTCGATTACGTCACCCGACGTTTCAACGCATCTTCGGCCGGGCTGAAGAAAGCCCGTGGGGCTGCACCTTCGCTGGAACACCGCTTAGCGCGATCTCCAGATTCCACTGAAGCCCCGAGTCAGTCGAAGTGAGGTCGCACTTCTGTGGATGCGCCTTCTGCGGATGGTTCCTGGTTCCGCGCGGAACTGGATTGCGGTTAATGCGGTTCAACAATCCAACCTCAACGTTCACTTCATTTCATTTATGAGAGCAACATCTAAAGCTAAGAAAGCTACGCTGTTCCTGTTTCCTGTTGCCGTGCTGCTGGCGGGCGGCGCGGGGGCGGTGCGCGGGCAATCCGCGCTTGACGGTTTCAATCCGAACGGGAACGCCCCGGTTCGCGTCGTCGTCGTGCAACCGGACGGCAAGATTCTTATCGGCGGCGATTTTACAACGCTCTCGCCCAACGGCGGAGTGGCGGTCACGCGCAACCACATTGCCCGGCTGAACCCGGACGGCACGCTGGAC
>JBAQJG010000234.1:0-5335 GCA_049300145.1 Chthoniobacterales bacterium
ACTCTTCGCAGCGGCCGCTGCGGCTGCGCTTTGGGCCATTGCGCCATCGCGCGCTTTGAGCCAACCCGGCGCACCACAAGATCGAAAGCTTGCCCTGAGCAAGATTGCTCCCTGGGTCCTCCAACACACTGCGGACGGCAAACAGGCGGAATTTCTGGTTGTTCTGAGCGACCAGGCTGATCTGAGCGGCGCAGACGCGCTGGCAACAAAGCAGGAGAAAGGCCGCCACGTCCACGACGCGTTATGGAACAAAGCGCAGGCGACGCAGGGGCCGCTTCTGACCTGGTTGCGGGAGCGCAACATTGAGCATCGCTCTTATTATATAGTCAATTTGATCTGGGTAAAAGGGAACCGGGATATCGCATCGGAGCTGGCGGCGCGTCCGGATGTTCTGCGCGTCGAAGGTAACCCGCACGTCAAAAATCTCTTTCCTCAACCAGGCCCGGTGACTGAGGCGCCTTTGCAACCGGGGGCTCCGGCGACGATCGAGCCGGGCATTACTTACACGCACGCGCCTCAGGTGTGGGCGCTTGGATTCACCGGCCAGAATGTTGTTGTGGCGAGCGCCGACACCGGTCAGCGCTGGACGCACAACGCGCTCAAACCGCATTATCGCGGCTGGAACGGCGTCGTTGCCGACCATGACTACAATTGGCATGACTCCATCCACGACAGTGTCGGCAACCCCTGCGGGAACGATTCGCCTTTCCCTTGCGATGACTTCTTCCACGGAACGCACACCACTGGCACTGCGATCGGCGACGACGGTATGGGCAACCAGATTGGTATGGCACCCGGCGCCAAGTGGATTGGTTGCCGCAACATGGACCAGGGCAATGGCACACCGGCCAGGTACATCGAGTGCATGCAGTTCTTCCTGGCGCCTTACCCGGTAGGCGGCGGTCAAGGGGACCCGACGTTGGCGCCGGATGTTACGATTAACTCCTGGGGTTGTCCGCCTTCGGAAGGCTGTTCGTTTAACACATTGCAAGCTGCTGTTGAAGCTCAAGCCGCTGCTGGTATCCTGATGGTGGTCGCAGCGGGTAACTCCGGGCCGAGTTGTTCCACTGTGGTAGATCCACCGTCGCTCTATGCGGCCTCCTACACCGCCGGCGCGCTGAACACCGGCACCGATACCATCGCTTCCTTTAGCAGCCGCGGTCCCGTTACTATCGATGGAAGCGGCCGGATAAAGCCCGATATCTCTGCTCCGGGCACGGGCACCCGCTCGGCCAGCAACTCCGCCGATAATGCATATACGACTGCCAGCGGCACGTCCATGGCCACTCCGCATGTGGCTGGCGGCGCGGCCTTGCTTTTGTCGGCGCGGCCGATATTACATCACGATGTTGCGATGCAAAGAACCGTGCTCAACAACTCGGCCTTCCATCTGAACTCGACTCTGTGCAGCAGTTCCGGTTATCCTAATAATACGTTTGGATATGGCCGTCTCGATGCACTAGCGGCTTACAATTATCTGCTCATCACCGGCGCAGTTTCGCGCAAGACACAGGGCGGCGCGGGCACATTCGATATTAACTTGCCGCTCAGCGGCGAACCGGGGGTGGAGTGTCGCAGCGGCGGCGGCAACTACACCGAGGTCTTTACCTTCGATAACAACGTGGTCAGCGGTTCAGCGGCGGTGACGGGTGGCACAGGAAACGTCTCCGGGAGCCCGACGTTTTCCGGGAACACCATGACTGTCAATCTCATTGGAGTCACCGATGTTCAGAGAATCACTGTCACCCTAACCAATGTGACGGATACGTTTTCTCAAGTCCTGCCATCGACTCCGGTGAGCATGAATGTTCTGATTGGAGATGTGAACGGAAACAAAACCGTTAACGCAACTGACGTTGCACTGGTAAAATCGAAAGTTGGTCAAGCGGTCACCGGCTCCAACTTCCGCGAGGATGTGACCGCCGATGGTTCGATCAGCAGTAGCGATGTCGCCCTGACCAAATCGCATGTCGGCGATGGTCTCCCATAAACGTTCACCTTCGATCTGCGCTGGCCTAACGAGAAGCGAGTTAATTGCGGGCGGGAAGGGTCGCGTGCATCTGCTCGGGAGTTTCTCCCCGCCTTGTCGCAGATCCCGATCCAAGCGCAACTGCTTTTCACTTGAGACTTCTGAAACAACTGGCTTCATGTCCGGGCCCGCACAATCAGATTGACAACGACAAGTAGCTTGGTGGTTCTGTGACAAGCGAATTAGTTGATGGCGTCTAGCGCTTTAAACAACCTGAAGTTAGCAAATCTGGGCAAGCAATGGTTGACAAATTCGTTTGCAACCTGAAGGCAAGGCAAACGTGAAACGCGAAAAATCCATCGCAAGTGTCGGCGGTGCGGTATTGCTCCTCGCCATCCTTGCGGCGTACGCAAACCACTTTCACAACGGCTTTCACTTCGATGACTGGCACACGATCGTAAACAACACGTCCATTCGCGAGCTACGGAACATTCCGCTGTTCTTTCGTGACGCGACAACCTTCAGCGCGGTCCAGAGCACTCGATCATATCGGCCGCTGGTCTCGACGCTGCTGGCAATTGACTATCAACTTGGCCACGGGCTGCAACCGTTTTGGTTTCATCTCTCGATCTTCGCGCTCTTCATCGCACTCACGCTGCTGCTCGCATTCGTCATTCATCATTTGCTCGAGCACGAGGCAGCCCCATCACGTAACCGCTGGATTGCTCTCGCTGCCGCCGCGTGGTACGCACTCGACCCGGCAAACGCTGACACGATCAACTATGTCATCGCCTCGGGGGACGTAATCTCTACGCTCGGCGTGATCGCGTCGTTCGCCGTGTATTTCGCTTTTCCGTCGCTCCGCCGATATCATCTCTACGTTCTCCCGGCTGCCATCGCTATCCTTGCAAAACCTCCTGCGGCGATTTTCGCCGTGCTCTTTGCAGTGTTTCGTTTGCTTTTCCCGGATCACGGGATCGCTGGCAGCAGATCTGCGCCGCGGGCGCGGCTCGTCGAAGCGGCACCCGCGTTTGTGGCATGTGCGGTGGTGCTGTTGCTCGTGAAGCACATGACGCCACTCAGTTGGAGTCCCGGGGTGGTGAACGCGCACGACTATCTCGTCACTCAACCGTACGTAGCGCTGCTTTATTTTAAGACGTTTTTCTGGCCGACCGGTATCTCGGCCGTTTACGACCTGAAGCCGTTTGTCACGATAGGCGATGCCCGCCTTTGGATTGGTTTCGCATTTTTCGTCTGTATCGGTGCAGCGGCGATCTTGGCTGCCGTTTTTAATAAGACGCGCGTAATCGGCTTTGGTCTGCTCTGGTTTCTGATCGCGCTTCTGCCGACATCGCTCTTTCCCCTCGCGGAAGTCATGAACGATCACCGGGCATTTCTTCCTTACATTGGACTGGTAATTGCGATCGCCGGGGCAGCCTCGTTGGTTGTCCCTCGCTTGGATCGACAACGGAATTGGGCGAAGATCGCGGTCACGTGCGCGGCAGCGCTCTTCCTGTGCGCAAACGCTTACGCAACGTTTAAAAGAAACAAGGTTTGGAAGACCGAAGAAACGCTCTGGCACGACGTGGTGTCAAAGAGTCCGCGTAACGGAATCGCCTTGACGAGCTATGGCATCGCTTTGGTGAACAAAGGCGATTTGGCCGGCGGGCTCGACTATTTCCATCGCGCGCAACAGCTCGTGCCAGAGTATCCGGTGTTGTTGGTCAATCTCGCAATTGTGGAAGATGCGACAAAGCAGACTGCGGCAGCCGAGCAGCATTTTAAGGAGGCCCTACGACTGGCGCCGTCGTTTCCCGGCATCTACGCGCACTATGCGCGCTACTTGCTCTCGCACTCGCGCTCAGACGAGGCGCGCACGCTTCTGCGCACCGCAGTTGCGCTGAGTCCGAATGATCTGTACGCGCGCGAAGTTCTCAAGGAAGCGGAGGCGAGGACAGCCAGTGTTCAAACTTTTGATGCCGCGCGCCCGGCGTTTGGCCAAGGGCTCAACCCGTCATTGCTGCCGACGCCCGAGTCTTATCTCGCCCTCAGCGTTCAGCTTTATGGGGAAGAACGTTATATCGAAGCAATTTTCGCCTGTCGGCGCGCCCTCGACCTTCGGCCTGGCTACGCGGAGGCATGGAACAGCATGGGCATCATTTACAATAAGCTCGGCCGCTATGAGGAAGCTGCCGCGGCGTGCGAACAGGCGCTGGTCCATAAGCCGGGCTACGAAAAGGCACAGCTCAATCTGCAATTCGCGCGTGCAAAACTAAAGGCGTCGGGAAATTAGACTAGATAAACCGCTCAACGAAGGAGTGACTGGCGGCGTGGGTGTATTGTCCGTCGCGTCCGCGGCGCTCGGTGTAAGCCCTTGCGCCGCACCAAGTCGGTAACTAGAACCTATCTCGCTCTGTTGAAAAGCTCAGCCGGTTTTCGGCACGGCAAGGTCTAGAAGTGTCCAAAGTGTCTAAAAATTAAGAACCAGCCCGATCCCAAAGTCTCTTTACGTTGTGTGGTAATAAGAACGCGCATTGCCCGGCAAAGGTTGCTCGATATCAAATTTAGGCGGCAGAGCCGCATTCGCTTTGCCAACGCGTTGAGGACAACGCGTTCCACCTGCGAAAGGTGGATTGGCTTCTCCCCTGGCGCGCCGCAGCCTCGGCGGAGGCGGCCGAAGACGATGCCAAAACCAATCGCCGAAGGCGCAAGACCTTCTACGCGCCTGAGCAGCGATCGAGGAGCGTAGTGAAGGCGGCTTGTCTGCCAACGGACGGACTTGCCCTGTGGCGAGCTCGATGGTATTGGGCGGCAGGGCCGCCTTGCTTTGGCATCGTCCCCGAAAGCGTTCGGGGCCGATCCTTCCGGGCCTCGATTTCGAATGCGGAATTGAAGGGCAGGCACTCCACTTGCCAGCCAAGCGTGGATGAATTTGGCTACAACATCCCCTGAAAAATTGAGGCAAAAAAATTCCAAAAAAAGTATTGCATTTATTTTCCAGTCTTGATACAAGTCGCGCAAATCCTGAACAGAATTCGGGGCAAAAAAAGTTCAAAAAATTCCAAAAAAATGCTTGCATTTATTTTCCAGTCTTGATACAAGCGCACAAATCGAACGTATAAACGTAGGAAAAAACAGAAAAAACAACCAATGAAAAAAACACTACTCATCACAACAATCATCTGCGGAATGATGGCGGCCGGAACTGCTTTTTCGCAGACCCAAACACTTTCGTTTACCCCGAGCGGGTCGGTATTCAATCAGAACGATACATTTACGGTTAATACGTTTCTGAGCTTCTCCGGCTATAGTGCGTACGGGCTCTCCTATTGGCTGGAAACGGCTAATGGGACGCAGAGTTTTTTC
>JBAQJG010000235.1:0-2588 GCA_049300145.1 Chthoniobacterales bacterium
GCGCGCCGCGAGACCGACGCGAAGGCCGGCCGCTGCGAGCCCTCGCGCGAATGACGCGCTGATGCCCGAACCTGCCCCGACGATCAGGGCGATACGATAGGGGATTTCCGTCACCGCTGCCTCCTCATAGGTTCCGGCAGTACCCGCTCACACCGCCCGGTCTCCGGCATGCGCGGCGCTGCGCTCAAGTCATTGAAATTAAGAGCATGCGCGCCTATATGGGAGTAGATACACGGATGTCAAGGAAAGGGGATTACGATGGCGATGCGGGTTCATTCGGGACCGGAGGACTGCAACTGTCTCGCGGTGCGTCAGGCCGCGCGGCACATTACGCAGTTCTACGATCACTTCCTGGCGCCGAGCGGGCTGCGCACGACGCAGTTTTCGATTCTCGCGAAGCTGCGGCGGTTAGGATCGATGACGATCAATGCCCTCGCTGCAGAGATGGTGATGGACCGAACCACGCTCGGCCGGAATATCCTGCCGCTGGAGCGCGACGGCCTAATCGCCGTCGAACGGGGCAGCCGCGATCGCCGGAGCAAAGAGCTGCGGGTGACCGCGGCCGGCGAAGCCCGTTTTCAGGCGGGGATGAAGGGATGGGTGGAAGCGCAGCGGCAATTCGAGAAGGGGTTCGGAGCGAAGCGCACCACCGACATGCGCACCCTCCTGCAGGCCGTTGCCGCAACTGACCTCGGTCCTACCGCCGTTTAGCATCGAAGAGTAATCCGAAGCTTCCGCGGGCTCCTCAGAGCCCGAGATCGCTCAAAATCGTCGCCACCTGGTGCGTGTTGGACCTAATGATCTCTCGACTGTCGTAGTCGGACGCTAATCGCCAGCTGCGCTGGCTGGCGCTGTCTCAAGCAGCCGCAGCAGCTGTTCAACTTCCTCGATCTTTGCTTGAATGAGTTCCTGGGGAAACAGCTGCTGCGCCCAGCACGTGGAGAACGAAAGGCCGGCAAGAAACGATCCCTGGCCTTTCAATACCTCAAATGGTGACACTTCCCATTCTTGTGCCAGACCGAAGACGACCTGTTGAATCCAGGCTGGGCTGAGCGCTTGAGCGAGATCTGCGTCACGGATTATCTGCCCGAGAAGATCGAGCTTGTCGCTGCCGATTTTGTACGGATAGTGGGTCGCCTCGATCAGTGCTTCGATCTGTGGAAGAAAACCACGATCGGCAGACATTACGTACCGCCGCAAGCCGGCGATTGCGATTGGGATGTTTACCCGATCGGGATCGTTCTCGCCTGGGTGAGGATGTCCGGGATGATCAAAGTCATGGAACAGCGCAGCGATAAGCAGGTTTCGCATCTGGCGCGGAGTGAGCCGGTTTTGATAGTAGCGGCATGCCTGGTGACACAGCCATAACACATGCAGCATGTGTCGAAAATTGTGGTAGGGATTATGGATATTGCTCGACTTAAAGAACAATGTGCGAAAATAAAACGTCAAGTTACCTTCATAGATACGCTCTTGATTCGCGATGATCTTGGGAAGATCGCCCGTCACTTTCGAGAACGGCATGGGTCCCTCGCAGTGCGCCACCGGCGCATATGTGAGGAGGCTAACTGCTCGCCGCAATCGCGCGTGCCCGCTCGCCATCGCCACAAAAGCGCTCAATCCGCGTCGTGCGCTCGACGAGCTCGAGCGGCACCGCATCGAGTGCCGCCTAACCCAACGCCATCATACGCTCGACGGCGCGCCGGGCTCTCTCGGCGACCTCGGGATCGACGGTGACCTCGTGGGTCATTGTCTCGAGCGCCCGTCGGATCTTCGGCAAGGTGATCCGCTTCATATGCGGGCACAGATTGCACGGCCGCACGAATTCGAGGTCGGGATATTGCAGCGCGACATTGTCGCTCATTGAGCATTCGGTTAAGAGCACGACCCGCGGCGGCCGCTGCCTGCCGACAGAATCGGCCATCGCCGCGGTGGATCCGGTGAAGTCGCATTCGGCGATGACCTCGGGAGGGCACTCCGGATGGGCGAGCACAGTGATGCTGGGGTGGCTCTCGCGCAGGCTCCTGATGTCCGCCGCAGTGAACCGCTCATGCACCTCGCAATGCCCCTTCCAGGCGATGATCTCGACGGAGGTCTGCGCCGCAGTGTTACGCGCGAGATACTCGTCCGGCAGCATGATGACGCGCGGCACACCGAGCGCCTCGATGATTTTCTTGGCGTTCGCCGAGGTGCAGCAGATGTCGGACTCAGCCTTGACCGCGGCCCGAGGTATTGACGTAGGTCACGATCGGTACGCCCGGATAGCGCTCGCGCAAGAGCCTGATATCGGCTGCCGTGATCGAGGCCGCAAGGGAGCACCCGGCCTTGAGATCGGGGATCAGCACGAACTTGTCGGGGTTCAGGAGCTTGGCGGTCTCGGCCATGAAATGGACGCCCGCCAGCACGATGACATCGGCCTCGGTACGCGCGGCCTCGCGCGCGAGCGCCAGGCGGTCGCCGACGATGTCGGCGACCGTGTGGAAAATGTCCGGCGTCTGATAGTGGTGCGCCAGGATGACCGCGTGGCGCTCCCCTTTGAGTTGCAGGATCGCAGCGATGTCATCGGCGAGGATCGGCCATTCGAATGG
>JBAQJG010000236.1:0-4614 GCA_049300145.1 Chthoniobacterales bacterium
GTCCCAGGAGCTATTTCGCCGGCACGGTTTCTCGGAGTCGTCCATGATACCGATGCGGTTGCTGCTTTCGCCGGAAATCGAACAGGCGCAGCCGAACTTGTAGTGAGAAATCATTGCAGCGACGGTCGATTGTCGATCCAGGCGATCAATTGCGGCATCAACCGTTGCTTGAATTCTGAGCGGAACTCCACTTCATCGACCGCTTTTACGACTTCCCTCGCGTTCGACGCGGACAGATTGGCTTTGGCGTAGGCTTTGACCTCATTCGCGCGTGCTGATTCCGAAAAGAAAGTAAACAAACTCGGTGCGTAACTGTTGGCGGCAAGGGCATCCGCCTTGGCCAGCAGCGCTTTCATGTTCGCGGTGGCGAAGGCCCACGCGATATCGGGATGCTCGCTTTGACGCGCCACTTTCGAAACCAGAAACAGAGCGCGGCTGGTTGGCAGCTCGTCGGTGAGTGCAATCGGGAGTGTTTTGTTCGCGAGCTTGGGATCAATCGCACCGGCCAGCGCATCGTAGTAATTTTGTTTTTCCTCGATGCTGGTCGTTTTTAATCCGAGCTCGTGCAATTTGTTCCAGGTCGCTTCATCGGCGTAGTGTGCGACAACTGCAAAGATCGGGCGGCGCAAATCGGGTGGAAGTGATTTTGGGTTCGCGAGATATTTTTGAAATCGATCGCGGCAACCGCTGACGATTTCCGGATCATTCAAATCTCCCAGCGCCGCGATTAAGCTTGCACGCAAGTTTCCAGCGTTTGCCGGTTCGCCAGCTTTCGGGTTCCGGCCGAGTGCGTCGAAGCTGGGCCGCAAGAGTGATCGCGCGTAGCCTTGGAATTTTTCCCGTTCCGGATGGCCAATGAGCAGTCTGTTTATGAAATCGAAGACGTTAATGATCTGTTCGCGCTCGGCCAGCTCGGTCGAAGAGGGCAATTTCTCGACCAGCCCCAAATAGAGCGAAAGTGTGGCCCGATTCGCCTGGACCAATGCCCAGGCGTCGCTCAGGAGGTTGACGCGGTCTTCGACGCTGAGATTTGCCAGCGATCCGAGCAGCAGATTCCAGGAAGACCGGTCATATTCGACGCGATAATTTCCGGCGCCATTGACGTTTAATTTTAGCGCACGATCCGCAGGAATGTTTTTCAGTTCGGCCGCTTTGTTCGTCATCAACAAGCTCGTGGCCGTTTGACCGGCGACCGAATAAGTGAGCGGGATTTTCCATTGCAGCGGCGGCGCATTCCTAAAATTGACTGTGAACCGTTCCTGCAACAACGAGACGTTGCCATTATCACCGCGTTTTACTTTTACAACTGGAAACCCAGGTTGTTCCGTCCAACTCGCGGCGATTTCACCAACTGGTTTTCCAGAAGCCTCGGCGAGCGCATTCCAGAGATCGACGGTGGTGGAGTTGGAATACTTATGCGCGGCGATGTAGCGGCGAATGCCGTCGCGAAAAACATCTTCGCCAAGAAAACTCTCGAGCATGCGAATGAATGACTGGCCTTTCTTGTAAGTGATATCGTCGAAAGCGCTGTTGGCTTCAGCCTCGGTTGCGATCGGCTGTTGCACCGGATGGGTTGTGGATCTTGCGTCGCCTTCCATCGCCTGTTCTTTGGCGATGCCGACGCGGCGAGCGGGGTCGCGTGGCACGTTTTTCCGGAGCCAAACTTCCCACTGCGGATTGAAATGCGCCGTGCATTTCGTCCCCATCCACGAGGCGAATCCCTCGTTCAGCCAAAGGTTGTCCCACCACGCCATCGTCACGAGATCGCCAAACCACATGTGCGCCATCTCATGCGCGATGACGGCGAAAATATCGTGCTTCGTGTTGTCCGACGATTTCTCCGGATCAAACAAAAGGACCGATTCGAAATAGGTAATGCCGCCCCAATTTTCCATGGCGCCGCCGAAGCCGCCAGGGACCGCGATTTGATCGAGCTTCGGCAGCGGATAAGGCACGCCGAAATAATCGTTATAGTATCGAAGAATCTTCGCGGAACTCTCGAGCGCGTAGCGTCCCCATTCGGTTTTCCCTTTTGTCGTGATCACACGGATTTGAACTCCACCGCTTTGCATCTCAACGGAGTCGAGCTCGCCCGCGACGAAAACATTCAGGTAACTCGCCATCGGCGGTGTCGCCCCAAAGCGCACTTCTTTTCCCTTGTCGATCTTCGTCTCGCTCTCGACGGGCATGTTCGAGATCGCGAGCCAATTTTCCGGAACGACCGCGGTCAATTGAAAGCGGGCGCGAAAACTTGGTTCATCCCAACATGGAAATAATCGGCGCGCATCCGTCGCTTCAAACTGCGTCCCGAGCATGGTTTTTCTCGCGGCCGTCCCTTGTTCCTGATACGGCGCGTGAAAAAGTCCCCGGCCTTGTTGATTGACCTTTCCGGAAAACGTGAGCGCGAGATGGTGTTCCCCGGCAGGCAGTTCCGAGGGTAACGCGAGTGTGACCAGCTCATTGTTCTTGTCGATCTTAACGGCTGATTCTGGCAATGTTTTGTCATCAACCGCAGCCCTTGCGATCTCAATTTCGAGGGCGTTGAGCACTAGTTTACGAACTGGCGCCCGAACGCTCAACTTTACCGTCTCCGTTCCGGTGAAGATTAGCTTCTCGATGTTAGGGACGATCCGGATTGCGTAATCCGTCGGCACAACCTGTTTCGGCAGTTTTCCCGGCGTAGCGGCAAAGTCGAAGGGCTTTTCTGCTTTCATGCTGGCAGCGAACGTTACGCAAACGAGGCAGGGGAAGACAAGAACTCGCATTCCTCCACTAAACAGGCTGTCTCCGACTTTCGCATCGCAAATGCGAACGATTTCTGGAGTGGCAGCCGTATCGGCTACGATCATTCTCCCACGCAGGCGACACGCCTGCCGCTACAGGGTGCGCAAGATCGACAACAACTACTGCACCACCAGGACGAGCAGCAATTGCCCGCCGCCCACCAGCGGCCCTTTGATCACGAGCGGGCTCCGCTTGCTCAACTTCGTGTCCGTCTCAAGCAAAAGCTCATTTTCTTTGTAAAGTTTCAAGTTCAAAACGTAGCCAGCTTCGGTCTGGCCCCGTGCATCGACATGCAGCGCAAAGTACTTGCTGGAAGCAAGCCAATCTTCCTCGCCGGTCTTGAGTGTCTTGCGCGACTGGCCGATGACCTGGAACTGATTGTAGCCGAAAAGATCCTTTAGCGTCTGCTCGATTCTTATTAGCTCCCGAGGCACCGGCGCGGGCTGGGCAACATTTTCAGCGATAACGAGGCCGCTCCAAACGGTCTGGCTGGCTTGCGTCGCGGAGGCTGCACTCATCACCAGCGCAAGCAAAGCGGCGACCAGGAAAGCACAATTTCGCATGAACCGTTATTTGGCTGCGTAATCGGCAGGTAATGACTGCAATCCCTCGACCCACAACACTGTTACCTTGTCTTCTTTCGTTTCAAACATTGAGATCGTCGCATTCGGGCTGACCGCCGGATCGATCCGCGCGTTTAGAATCTGCGTAAGATATTGCGACTGTTCGCCCGGGTTCTTGTCCCGGATCACGACGATAGCGCAAATCACAAAGAGAGCCAGCGACGCCACTCCAGTGAAAAACAACCGGCGGACTGTCCACCAGGTGGAAGCTTCGAGAGAAGGTTCACGAGATGGCCCGCTCTCGCGAGCAATCCGCTCGCGGAGCTGATGGCTGAAGAAATCTTCGTTGCTTAACGCCCGCACGCCCAATTGTTCTTTCAAAAGCGCGCCCAGCTTGTGAGCGTCGTGCTTCTCGGCATCGGCCGCAGCCTTGTCCGGCAGCGAAGCTTCGAACTCGGCAAGCTCCTTGCCGCTCAGCTCGCCATCGAGCCAGGCCGTCCACTCTTCTTCAAATGTTTTCATAAACGTCTTTCAACAAATTTTGCAGCTTCTTGCGCGCATAAAATAAGCGCGACATCACCGTGCCGATGGAGCAGCCGAGTCCCTCCGCGATTTCGTGGTATTGCATCTCTTCGATTTCCTTCATTAGGATCACCGCGCGATGTTCCGGCGAGAGCTGTGCGATCGCATTATCGATGCGCGCGCGGATTTCGCTTTGCTCCATCCGCTCGTGTGGCAAAGGGTCCGCTTTCGGCAGAGTCCTGGAGGCAGGCTCGATTTCTTTTAATTGAATTGCATCATTAAATTCGGCGCCGGCCCCTTTCACTTGTTTTTTTCTCAACCAATCAATGGTCACGTTCATCACGATCCGGTAAATCCAGGTATAAAAAGAGGAACGACCGCGGAAGCGACTGATCGACTTCCACGCCTTGACAAAACTGTCCTGAGCCAAATCCCAGGCGTCTTGCTCGTTATGGACCATGTTATAGATCATTGCGAAAACTCGTGTGCGGTAGCGAGTTACCAGCTGGTCGAATGCCTCGGTATTACCGGTCTGACATTGTTTCACCAAGTCCAGTTCCGACACATCGACTTGAGCCAGAGTCGCTTCCGTTTGCATAATTGGACGAACAGGCGGCTATTTCATTCAACTCCGAAAGTCTTCGGAGCCGAAGCGGCGTCGCCACTCGCCGCGATATTCGCCCATCAGGTTGATGATGCCATCGCGCACCTGAAAGAGCCGCTGCTGAACCACGCAATGTTGCGC
>JBAQJG010000237.1:0-1901 GCA_049300145.1 Chthoniobacterales bacterium
GAAATTTTCTGCAGGCGATGCGAACGGTGGCGGAGCGTTGCCCGCCCCGGTGGCGGCATTCTGGTGCAACCTGCTCGCCGCGCGCGCGAAAAGTTTCATCTCTGGCGGGATTTCGGCGCAGCCGCCTTACGACCACGGCGGCGAAGCGGTTCGGGCCGGTGATGAAGTAAACAGCTTGCTCAAGCAGCAAGACAAAATTGGGCGCCAGTTTTCCTCGTTCCTAAGCGAAACGGGAGTTGGCCGCGGTGCCGGCTCGATCAAACCGGAACTTTATTGGGAACTTCTCGATGTTGACGACCAAGGCGTGCTGACGCTCGGAGCCTCTTACAATCGCGCCGGCGCGAGCGGAGCATATCAGGCAGCGGACATACTTTATTATGCAAGCGGCGGCTACTACGTCGCGCTCACGCTGTATCAGATGTGGCCAGTGACGGCGGAAGGAAAAGCTTCCACACTGGTTTGGCGCGGCGATATGATTTCATCCGCATCGCTTGCATCGCTGCACGGCGTCGAGCGCCTCGGATCCGAATCAGCCATGACCAAGGACATTTCGAAAGCAATCACGCTGTTCCGGCGCGACACTTCCGGCGAACGTTAACAAATGCATTGTCGATCTTTCAATCGCGTTGCCGTTGGGCTCGGCTTCCTCCTCTTGAATGAGATCGTCAGCGCGCAGGACGCAATTACAGAACACATTCCGTCTTGGTTTCGCTCCGGCGAATATCTCGCGGAGGACACTTATGTGGCAGACGCCGATGTTCGTCGCGGTACTCGCGCGGTCCAGGATTTTACCGAGAGCGATAGCATTTTGCGCTTCGTGCTAACCCCGAGGATTAAACTGGGCGTGCTCCGAATCGGGGCGGAATGGGAGAGATTCACATTCGATTTTTCGGGTGGACAGCAACTTCCCGATACGCTGCAGTCTGCGAGCCTGGTCATCGGACTCGACACACAATTTTCGGATTCGATTTTGGTAAGAGTTGAAGCGCAACCTGGTTTCTACGGCACGACTGGTCTGGGATACCGGGACTTTAATATGCCGTTTATCATCGGCGGCACTTACATTTATAACCCGAACGTCCAGATTGTTCTCGGCGTGGGAGTTGATGTGGAAAGAAAATATCCGGTCATACCGGGAGCAGGAATTCGTTGGAAACTGTCACGGCAATGGGTTCTGAATGCGGTGCTGCCCAAGCCGCGTCTCGAATTTGAGGCCGCGAAAAACGTTACGCTTTACCTAGGCGCAAATGTCAAGGAGACCGGTTTCCGCGTCGGCGACCGCTTTGGCGATCGACAGGGTGATCCGCGACTGAATCATGCGCTGCTAACCTACAGCGAAGTGCGCACCGGACTCGGGGCCGATTGGAGGATTTCGCCGATCCTGACTCTGACAGCCGAGGCAGGATACGAACCGTACCGAGCTTTCGACTTTTATCGGGTCGATGTGCGTTATCACGAAGACGGGAGCGCGCCTTACGGGATGATTTCGCTGCACGGCGCGTTTTAAGGGAAACGTCAGCGCAAAGTTTTGTCGAGCGCGCCGATCTTGCGCGTCTCCGGCCAGCCGAAGGCGACGGCCAGTACAACCAGGATCGTGCCGATGCCTCCGCCGACAACGGAAATGACCGGGCCAAAGAGCGCCGCGGTCAAACCGGATTCGAGCGCGCCGAATTCGTTCGATGTGCCGATGAAGATATTGTTCACGGCCGAAACCCGGCCCCGCATTTCATCCGGAGTCACCAGTTGCACGATCGAGCCGCGAATGATCACGCTCACGCTGTCGAAGGCGCCGGCCAAAAACAACATCAACAATGAAAGCCAGAATGCTTGCGACAGGCCGAAAACGATCGTCGCAATTCCGAATCCGGTAACGCACCAAAGCAATGTCTTGCCGGCGTGCT